>SLIW01000526.1 GCA_007135435.1 Natronomonas sp. | reverse complement strand
GGTCGATCCACGCCTGGAGCCCCTCGTCGAGGGCGTAGACGGCGGAGAAGCCGTCACCCAGGAGCGACGCGGCTCGCCGACCGGCCAGACTGTGCGGGCACACGCAGTAGGTGACGATGCGCTCGTCGGCCGGCCACGGCTCCGTCGGGTCGTCCTCGGGGAGCCCGTCCGCGGCGGGGCTGTGCACCGCCCCGTCGATCCGGACGTGGTCGTACTCCTCGCGCGAACGCGCGTCGACGAACCGGGCCGCGCCCTCCTCGAACCAGGCGTGGGCGTCCGCGGTCGGGACGAGCCGGACCGACTCGCCACCGACGGACAGCGTCTCGTACTCGGCGTCCCCGGCGCCGTCGTCGTCCCCGTCGGCCGGCGATCCGTTCGTCGGCGACCCGTCGTCGCCGTCGGCCGACGGGTCGTCGTCCCCACCGGTCGCGTCCAGGCAGCCACCGACGACGCCCCCGACCACCGCGGCTCCCGCCGCCAGGAGGTTCCGTCGCCTCATAGCCACCGTTTGACCGCTCGGGGCGATAGGGGTTCTGGTCCGACCCTCTAGACGCGGTCGGTTGACGAGGCCACCGCGCCCCGCGCCCCGCGCTGGTGGGGGCGAATCGGAAGGCCGATCGGGTGCGCGGGTCACCTGACGATCCGACGAACCGGTCGTTCGGGACGGTCGATTCCCTCGACGAGCGGCACGGACGCCGTGGAACCGTCGAAGCTGTTTTGCCACCCGCCCGGATAGTGGTGCGCGTGAACGCGGTCGAGCGGTGGGAGTCGGCGCTCGAGGAGGCGGAGACGCTGACGAGCGACGCCGTCGACTGCATCATCGGCACGCACGGCGACCGGGGCGTCCGCGCCATCGAGGCCGTCGGCGAGCGGCGGGTGAAGGGCTACCGCGACTTCACCGTCGTCGTCGGCCACTCCGAGGAGTACGTCGTGGAGGGGGAGATCTGCGAGTGCGAGGACACCCGCTACAACCTCGATCCCGAGGACCCCACGGCCCTGTGCTGGCACGTCATCGCCGCGAAGATCGCCGACCGCATCGACGCGGTCGACCGGCACGACATGTGGTACTCCGACGTCCGCGAGTTCCTCTAGCCGCCCGCACGCGCGGGGCGTCCGCCGCGACGAACCCTCGCGGAGGCGTCCTCGCCG
This sequence comes from Natronomonas sp., assembly GCA_007135435.1. Taxonomy (GTDB): domain Archaea; phylum Halobacteriota; class Halobacteria; order Halobacteriales; family Haloarculaceae; genus Natronomonas. The sequence continues at coordinate 6,843 of SLIW01000526.1, read as the reverse complement.
CCGAGGGCCTACCACCCAGTGGCGCCCGAACGCCGCAACGGGTGCCGGTCCATATAATAGGCCGTGGCTACACGGTGAAACCTTAACACCGAAGGCGCCCGAAGGGTCCGACATAGCCGCTCGTCACGATAATGACAGACGCTGACCACGACTCGTCGGATGGCGATGAGGCGACCGACGTGCACCGCCGCGACTGGACGGAGGTGGACCTCCCCAGCGAGGCCGTCGTCGAGCTGGTCGCCGAGGCGACGGAGACCGACCCGCTCGACCTGCCCGTGCTCCACGAGTCAGTCGACACCGACGCGCTCGACGCGCTCTTCGGGGAGGGAGGGCCAGCGGAAGGGGTGACCGTCACGTTCGGCTACGGGTCGGTCGAGGTCAGGATCGAGTCCGGCTCGCACATCGAAGTCCGCGAGGCCGCGGACTAGAGGCCGGCCAGCCGGCGGCCGAAGAACAGGAGCGCGGCCGCGAGCCACGACTGGAAGATCAGCGTCCCGAGCGCCGACAGCAGGACGAACGTCCGGTCGTCCATGTCGGCGAGGCCAGCCGGGACCGTCAGCATCCCGCGGGTGAACAGCAGCGCGTTCGAGACCGGCACCGCGATCGGGCCCCAGCGCTCGAACCAGCCGTCGAACCGCTCGAGCCGTTCCTCCGAGATCCGGAACCACGACTGGGCCAGGAGGTACTCGCGGCCGGCGCGCTTGGCGACGGTGAAGAGGACGAACTGGCCGACCGTCGCCCCGACCACGGCGACGCCCACGACGGCGGCGATGCCGAGATGGTCGCCCGACCCGTCGGTCAACAGGACGATCCCGGCCGGTACGAGCGCCTCGCTCGGCGCGAAGTACAGCAGCATCGCCCCCTCCAGGATCAGGATGACGAACAGCGCGGCGAAGCCGTAGCGCTCGAGGAGGTGAGCGGCGAACGCCGAGTCGGCGAACAGGAAGAGGAAGATCCCCAGAGCGGCGGCGCCGAGGGTGATCCCGACGGCGATGTGGAGGAGGTACCGCTCGAGGAACCGCCGGAGGCGGGCGGTGGAGGTAGGTGATGGCGTGGGGGACTCGAGGGGCATCCACCCGACCCTCGGCCCAGGTCGGGTAAATGCGTTGTGGACCGACGGACGTGCGGAGAGGCCGCCAGTCGAGACGAGGGGGCCGGCCGCTCGAAACGGGGCCGACGCCGCCCGAGACGGGGCAGACGCCTCCCGAGACGGGGCAGACGCCTCGACCGACAGCGACGCGCCTTTGCCCCCCGGGCACACAGGGCCGGTATGCACCCGACCGACCGACCCAGGCGCCTGCGGACCGACGGCGTCCGCTCGCTGGTCGCGGAGACCGACCTCCGGGCGTCGGACCTCGTCGCCCCGGTCTTCGTCGACGCGACGACCGACGAGCGGGTCCCCATCGAGTCGATGCCGGGCCACGAGCGCGTCCCGGTCGCCGAGAGCGCCGACCGGGTCCGCGAGATCCGCGAGACGGGCGTCGAGGCGGTCATCGTCTTCGGGATCCCCGAGTCGAAGGACGACGAGGGGTCGCGCGCGTGGGCGGACGACGGGGTGGTCCAGCGTGCGGTCCGGCGGATCACCGGGCAGACCGACGCCTACGTGATCACCGACGTCTGCCTCTGTGAGTACACCGACCACGGCCACTGCGGGATCCTCGAGACGGGCGCCCGGGAGGACCCCCGGATGACGGTGGACAACGACGCCACCCTCGAGCTGCTCGAGTGGATCGCCGTCTCCCACGCCAGCGCGGGCGCGGACATGGTGGCCCCATCGGGGATGATCGACGGGATGGTCGGCGCGATCCGCGCCGCGCTGGACGCGGAAGGGTACGGCCACGTCCCGGTCATGTCCTACGCCGCGAAGTACGAGTCGGCGTTCTACGGGCCGTTCCGCGACGCCGCCGACGGCGCGCCGGCGTTCGGCGACCGCCGGCACTACCAGATGGACCCCGCCAACGCCCGCGAGGCGCTCCGGGAGGTCGCCCTCGACGTCGAGGAGGGCGCCGACGTCCTGATGGTCAAGCCGGCGCTGCCGTACCTCGACGTCGTGGCGGCCGTCCGCCGGGAGTTCGACCACCCGGTGGCCGCCTACAACGTCTCCGGCGAGTACGCGATGCTGCACGCGGCGGCCGAGCGGGGGTGGCTCGACCTCGAGGAGGTGGCCCACGAGTCGCTGCTGTCGATCAAGCGCGCCGGGGCGGACCTGATCGTCACCTACTTCGCCGAGGACCTGGCGGAGCGGTTGTGAAGCTGGTGGGGTAGCGCCGAACGACTGCGGAGTCGAGGGATCCCGGGGGTGCGGGTTTCTGCCGGTGCCCTCACCGTTGGTGATCTCGACGGGTGGCCATCGGCCGCGAATGGCTGTCTGGTCCCCCCATCACGTCGGCCGCGCGCGGGTGTCCCGGCAGGGACCTGTCAGTATTCCAGGTTGACGGTCGTCCAGAAGGCGGGGTGGACGGTCCCCGATTTCTGGACGGGAGACAGCCTTATACTGATATTATCGTACCCCATTACGGACGGTCGTCCACTAAGGTGAATCATATCTTTCGAATTTCAACTCCAGGATTTATATACCGGCATTCCGTGACCCACTCTCGTGCGCTGGAAGACAAACGTGGTGGAAAGTAGTGAATCGGTAGACGAATATCCAGATACATTCGAGAATGCGTCGGAGGTGTGCACATGTTAGCGCCGATCGTGCTCGACGTCGATCCGGCGGTCCTCGCCGAGGGGACCAACCTGCTGTGGGCGCTGGTCGCGATCTTCCTGATCTTCTTCATGCACGCCGGCTTCGCGATGCTGGAGTCGGGACAGGTGCGCTCGAAGAACGTCGCGAACCAGCTGACGAAGAACATGCTGACGTGGGCGATCGGGATCGTCGTGTTCTTCCTCGTCGGGATGGGAATCGCGAACAATTTCGGGTCGCTCGCCGGCGGCGGCGAGCCGTCGGCGGTGTCGATGTTCGGCGCCGGCGAGACCGCCGGCTGGGTGATGTGGCTGTTCAGCGCCGTCTTCGCGATGACGGCCGCCACCATCGTCTCCGGCGCGGTCGCCGGCCGCGCGAAACTGCGGGCGTACCTGACCTACACGTTCCTGCTCGCCGCGATCATTTACCCGGTGGTCTCGGGATTGGTCTGGTACGCACCGGGAGGAGTGCCGTTCCTCACGGACCTCGGGTTCCACGACTTCGCCGGCGGGATGGTCGTCCACGGCGTCGGCGGCATCGCCGGGCTGACCGCCGCGTGGGTGCTCGGCGCGCGGATGGACCGGTACGACGGCGACGGCACCCTCAACGTCATCCCCGGTCACTCGATGACGTTCGCGGTGCTCGGCGCGCTGATCCTCTGCTTCGGCTGGTACGGGTTCAACGTGGGTACCGCCGCGACCGTCTTCGCCGTCGAGGAGGGCGCGCTCCGGCTCGACGCCTACGCCTTCGTCGGCCGCGTGGTCATGGCCACGACGCTCGGGATGACCATGGGCGCCATCGGCGCCGCGCTCGCGTCGCTGTACGTCAGCGGGAAGGTCGACACGCTGTACGTGGCGAACGGCCTCCTCGCGGGGCTCGTCGGGGTCACGGGGGTCGCGGACGTCATCACCCCGATGGGCGCGCTGGCGCTGGGCGGGCTCGCAGGCCTGCAGCTCCCGTTCGTCTTTCGCTTCGTGAACAGGCACCTGAAGATCGACGACGTCTGTGCGGTCTTCCCCGTCCACGGGAGCGCGGGCGTCCTCGGCATCGTGCTGTTCCCGCTGTGGTCGACCGGGGGGACCCCGATCGGCGAGGGTCTCGTCGCGGGCGGCGTCCTGTCGGTCGAGGCGAGCATGTTCCTGCCACAGATCATCGGCGTCGCGGTCATCACGACCTGGACGGTCGTCGCGACGGCCGCGATCTGGGGCGTCTTCAAGCTCCTCGGCCAGGCACGCGTCACCCCCGAACACGAGCGGGACGGGCTGGACCTCTCCGAGCACGGCGTCGACACCTATCCCGAGTTCGGTCGTAGCGGCGGCGGCGTCGCCGCGACCGACGGTGGGTACGTGGAGCGCGACGGGATCGTTCGGCCTGACGGTGGCGTCGAAGACGCCCCGCAGGTCCCGAACGATGGCGGGATCAAGCTGGTCACGGCGTTCGTCCGCCCCGACAGGCTCGCCGCGGTCAAGGAGGGCCTCGCCGAGATCGGCGCTCCCTCCCTCTCGGTCACGAACGTCTCGGGCCGCGGCTCCCAGCCTGCCAAGACCGGCCAGTGGCGCGGCGAGGAGTTCACGGTCGATCTCCACCAGAAGGTGAAGGTCGAGTGTGTGGTGGCGGACATCCCCGCCGGTGACGTCGCCGAGGCGATCCGCGACGCCGCCAGGACGGGCGAGCCCGGCGACGGCAAGGTGTTCGTCCTCCCCGTGGAGAACGCCTACCAGATACGGACCGGCGAGACGGGGCCGGCCGCCGTCTGAGGTGGTCGAGGACGGGGAGGACGCCGAACGGGTCGCCGAGGAGCTGGCGGTCGACCCCGACCTCGTCTCGCACATCGCCGACACGCATCGGGCCTCGGCACTCGTGCACAGGCGACGACCGTCACCGACGCCACGCAGCTACAGAGAGGAACTCTGAGCGGGGAAGCGACCGGCTCGGATCGTCGGTCCGGGAGCCACGTGACGTGTTCCAGCGGTCGCCCGCGTTCCAGCGGTCGCCCGTGTTCCGGAGATCTTCCGCATTCCAGGGGACCCAGTCATGCCGTCTCACGACGAGCTCCCGGTCGACACGAGGTCTCCGGAGAGGTGGCGTTCCCGGCCGAGCTCCGTGGCAGCGCTGAACCGCCGCACAGACAGCGAGAACGAACCGTCCGAGTTCAGTCGTCGGCTTCGGCGTCGGTGTCGACCGCCTCGGCCCGTGGGACGGTCACGTCTGGCAGGTTCCCCTCGATCTCCTCTCGTCGGTCCGCGAACCTCCCAGGGAGCACCAGCCGTCCCCCCAGGTCCTCGAGGGGTTCGTCGCTCGCGTACCCCGGTCCGTTGGTGGCGAGCTCGAACAGCACCCCTCCGAACTCCCGGAAGTAGACCGAGCGGAACCAGTGGCGGTCGATCTGGGACGTCGGACGCAGTCCCGCAGACCGGACGGCGGCGCGCATGGCCTCCTGGTCGGCGTCGGTCGGCGTCTGGAAGGCGACGTGGTGGACGGTGCCGCGGCCCTGGCGGCCGCCCTCGATGGTCGGGAGGACGTCCACGTATCTCCCGACCGTCCCTGGTGCCGCGAACCGCGTCCGTTCGTCCCCTGGGGTGTCAGCCCGCCCCTGCTCGACGCCGACCTCCTCGAACCCCATCGTCTCGAGCAGCTCCATCGACGGGTCGGGGTCGGCGAGCCACAGGGTCACCGAGTGGAACCCGCGGATCGCGGCCGTCTCGGGGACGAACGCCGTCCACGGGACGGTGGGGTCGTCCTCGGGGATCTCCACCCCCACCAGTTCGACCGGGAGCCCGTCCGGATCGCGGAAGGGGAGGACGGGTTCGCCGAACCGCTCGAACCGTTCGCCGTCGTCGACGCCGTGATCGGCGAATCGGTCCTCCCAGTACCCCAGGCTCCCAGCGGGGACCCGGAAGGCCGTCCGGGCGACCTGTCCGGTCCCGACCTTGCCGGCCGCCACGTCCGCCCACGGGAAGAAGGTCATGCTCGTCCCGGGGGTCCCCTCGGCGTCCGCGAAGAAGAGGTGGTACGTGCTCGGGTCGTCCTGGTTGATCGATCGCTTCACCAGCCGCAGGCCGAGCGTCTCGGCCCAGAAGTCGAGGTTCTCCTGCGGATCGCCCGCGATACACGTCACGTGGTGGATCCCCGGGGTGGGCGTCGGCTGGGTCATCGATCATCGTAGTGCCTCGACGACCTTGAGTCCACCTTCCCACGGCTCTGTCCGGTGGAGGCATCCGGACGCGCAGTTGACAGGGATGGGTTCGTGCTGGCCACCACGACGACTTCGACACGCTCGTCTCCCTCGGTTAGCGTCCAGGGGAATGGTGTCGAACGTCTCGTCGGTGGCACCCAGATCATCTTCGCCCGTCAGCCGGCCCCGGCGAACGGCGGGCAGGGATCGTCGGTGAGACGCTCGAGGACGTGTCGATATACGCTATGATCGACGGACCGACGGATCGACGGATCGACGGACCGACGGATGGAGGAATCAGAGCGCACGGGGAGTCGGGCGACAGGGCTGACTCGCAGCAGGAGGCCACCCCCACGGGGTGGTGAGCGCGTCACCCCCCGCGGGGTGGCGAGAACATCATGCCAGGCCAGTGTGGCGCTTCGGGACCGGACCACAATGGTCGGACTATGGTAGGTGCCGGAGACAACCAGCCGGGTTGTCACGTATCGTTCTACACGTTCGCGGGACCCATCACCTCCCGTGGATTCGAATTCGTTTGGTCAGCGAGGCCATACAAGAACACTTGCCTATCTTTCCGGGTATAAACTTTGTGTTCAGATGACCTTATACGGTATAATCGTATGAACGACATTCAGATGAGCCCCCCGAACTTCCTGCTATGCCGGGTGGCGTGGACGCCGGGAGGAGATCGTCGATCCCCGGTAGAACCGTTCGGACGGCCGGTTCGTCCGACGGAACCACCGTGCACCCGGCGGTGGTTCACATTATTGGCAATATGAATAGTTTTTTCGTTGAAAATCGTATATTCGAATAGAAATATCCGATTATAGTCCTAGTACAGAGTCTTTATATCCCTCAGTCTGTTCGTTCGTGAATGTATATGTCCGTAAGAGACACGCGGTACGTCGAATCGGCGAGTTACGCCCCCTGTCCGCGCTGCAACGAGGGCGCACTGACGTGGGATCCGGTCGAACGGGAG
>SLIW01000228.1 GCA_007135435.1 Natronomonas sp. | reverse complement strand
TCACTACCACCTTGACGGACTCGGCGGGGTCGCCGAGGCTGCCGTCGCCGGTGGCGTCCTCGTCCTCCGACCCCCCCGGGTCGTCGGGGAGACCGAGACAGCCCGCCAGGCCGGCCACCGCGGTGGCCGCACCGAGCTGGATCGCGCGTCGTCGGGTGAGTGCTGTCATGGGTCGGGTGGTCGTTGCGGGTCGTGGGTCGTCGGTGTGATCGTTCTCCGTGTGGTCGTTCTCCGGGTCGATCGGTCGTCCGGTGGTGGTGCGACGGGGGGCAGGGAGACGGACGGGAGGTGCGACGGGGCGACCGCTCGCCTCGCCGCCCCCGGTCGACGGACGCGTCTAGGTGCCCGGGTTCGGTCTAGGTGTCCGGGTCCGGGTTGTAGACGTCCGGGTCCTCCTCGCCCTCGACCATGATGGTCGCGAGCAGGCCCTTCCGGTTGACCCGGCTCAGGGCGTGGTCGACCAGGAAGATCGGGCCGGGGACGACCATGTCCATGGTCCCGAACGCGGTGGTCCCGGCCGGCTGGGCGGTCCCCTCGATGTACTGGGCCGGCTCGGAGAGGACGTCGCCGTCGCGGTACCACGTCGACCAGACGTTGCCGATCGGGTGGGGCCCGCTGACCAGGTTCGGGCCGCCGTTGCACCAGTAGACGCGGACGGTCTCGCCGACCTCGGCGTGGAGCGGTCCGGCGTCGCCGTCCGCCGTGAAGCGCCCGACCTCCCCGTTGAACAGGACGTAGGTCGGGTCCTCGTCGGCCGCCTTGTCGAAGTCGAAGCGGTGGTGGCCCTCCTGGCCGGTGTCGCCCTCGAGGTACAGCTCGTGCTGGCCGATGTAGAGCTCGCGGTCGACCTCCGGGAGGCCATCCTCGGGTTCGACGAGGATCGTCCCGAACATCCCCAGGCTCATGTGCTGGTCGTGGTTGCCCGGCGCACAGTGGTAGATGTGCGCGCCCGGGTACTTCGTCTGGAACTCGATCTCGACGGCGTCGTCGCCGGGGGCGAGCGTGGTGTCCACGGCCCCACCGCCGGGGCCGTACACCGCGTGGAAGTCGACGTTGTGGACGTCGACGTTGTGCTCCTCCGGGACGTCGAAGGTCAGGTGCACCGTGTCGCCGACGCGGCAGCGGAACATCGGCCCCGGGATCTGGCCCTCGTAGGTCATGAACGTCGTGGTGACGCCGGGTTCGATCTCGGCGACCGCCTCGACGGTCTCGAGCGTCCACTCGTGGCGTCTCGGCTCGTCCCAGTCGACCGGCGGCGGGACGTCCGTCGGGTCGCCCGCGATCGTGTCGACGTCGACCTCCTGGGCCGGCGGGAGCCCCTCGTCCTCCTCCTCCTCGGCTGGGGTGGACTCTTCTTCCGCTTCGGCGGCCTCGTCGCCCCCGATGCAACCAGCGACGGCGGTTGCGGCTCCGGCACCGACGGCGACCAGGAACGGTCGGCGGCGAATGGGTGTGTGTTCAGTCATGGACCTCTCAGTTACTCGTAGGAATTGTTCCCTTAACCACGTGTTCAGGAGTCCCAGAAACTGAGACACCTAGAGAATCGAACATGAATCGACCGAGGTGGTGGGGATGCCGGAGGCGGCGGAGGTGGCGGAGGTGGTAGCGGTGACGGAGGAGGTGGGGGTGACGGAAGCGGCGGAGGTGGCGGAAGTGGGAGAGGTGGCGGAAGTGGGAGAGGTGGCGGAAGTGGGAGAGGTGGCGGAAGTGGGAGAGGTGGCGGAAGTGGGAGAGGTGGCGGAAGTGACGGAGTTGGTGGGGGTGACGGAGATCGGTCCCCTGGCTTCCTGGCCACCTCGGTATCACTCGTCCGCTCGTTACGCTCGCCCGGTTCGGGCGGTCACCGCACCGACCCGAGTCCCCCGACCGGCGAGCGCCCCGTCAAACGATCCGGCAGGGGCGTTCCGCGCTCAGGGCCAGAGGCCGCGGAGCTCGTGGGCGCGGGCGACCCGCCGGAGCGCGACGACGTAGGCGGCGGTCCGCCAGGAGACGTCCCGGCGGTCGTACTCCTCGCGGACGGCCTCCCAGGCGGCGACCATCTCCTCCTCGAGCTCCTCGAAGACGCGCTCCGAGGCCCACGTCCGGCGTTCGATGTCCTGGAGCCACTCGAAGTACGAGACGGTGACGCCGCCGGCGTTCGCGAGGATGTCCGGGATCACCGGGATGCCCCGCCGTTCGAGGACCGCGTCCGCCGCGAAGGTCACCGGGCCGTTCGCCCCCTCGACGATCAGGTCGGCGCGCACCGCCTCGGCGTTGTCCCCGGTGATCACGTTCCCGACCGCGCAGGGGGCGAGCACGTCGACGTCGAGCCGGACGAGCGCCTCGTTCGAGAGCAGCCGGTCGTCGTCGACGCCCCGCGTGACGCCCTCCGGCTCCTCGCCGTGCGAGGGGATCGACCGGACGTCGAGCCCGTCGGGGTCGTAGACGGCGCCGTTGACGTCGCTGACGGCCACGACGGTGGCGCCCCACTCGTCGAGGAGCCGGGCGGCGCTCGCCCCGACGCTGCCGAAGCCCTGGACGGCGACCGTCGCGTCGTCGAGCGGTCTGCCCTCGTACGCGAGGGCCTCCCGCGCGACGATCGCCACGCTCCGGCCCGGGGCCTCCTCGCGGCCGTGACTGCCGCCGATCTCGGGAGGCTTCCCCGTGACCACGCCGGGGGAGGGCTCGCCCTCCTGGACGCTGTAGGCGTCCATGAACCACGCCATGGTCTGGGCGTCGGTCCCCATGTCCGGGGCGGGGATGTCCGCGTTCGGGCCGACGATGTCGCGGAGCTCCTCGGCGAACCGGCGCGTGAGCCGCTCGTGCTCGGCGTGCGAGAGTTCCTTCGGGTCCACCACGATCCCGCCCTTGGCACCGCCGAGCGGGAGGTCCATCACCGCGCACTTCCAGGTCATCCACATCGCGAGCCCGACGCACTCCTCCTCGGTCACCTCGGGGTGGTAGCGCATGCCGCCCTTGTATGGCCCCCGCGCGCCGTCGTGCTGGGCGCGGTAGCCCGCGAGCACCTCGACGGTCCCGTCGTCCCGCCGGAGTGGGACGGAGACGCGCTGGACGCGCGCCGGGTGGCGCAACCGCTCGACGACGTTCTCGTCCAGGTCGAGGATCGCCGCGGCGTGCTCGAGCTGGTGGAGGGCCGTCTCGAGCGCGGACTCCGGGGCCGACTCCGCCCGATCCGCCGACTCCGTCCGATCAGCCGACTTTACCCGATCAGCCGACTCCGCCCGATGCCCCGCCGTCTCACCCGTCGGCGCCGCCGCGCCGGCGGGCTCGTCGGCCCGGTCGGGCGTGTCGGAGGACATCGATCACTCGATGGGCATCGAGCAGTTCCTGACCGTCCGGTCGCACTCCGGACAGGTCGTGGGGTTGTCGGCGAGCCGCGCGGTCCACCCGCAGTGGAGGCACTCGTAGACCCGCTCGGGCGCGCCTGCTTCCACGTCCCAGAGTGGGTCCGGCCTGTCCTCGGCGTCGTCGGCCTCGCTCCGCTCATCGGTCGCCATACCCGGCAAGTATTGCGCCACGGGGATAGGCTCGGCCCTGTACTATCGAACCCCTACTGGTGGTTCACCCTTCGATATCCAACCCCTGTTCGTCGAAGAGGGCCTCGAACAGCCGCCGCTGGGCCGTCCGGTTGAGCCGGTAGAACGCCGTCGAGGAGACGCCGAGCGCGTCGGCGACATCCTCGCCGGTCGCCTCCCGCGGCGACTCGAAGTAGCCGCTGTGGTAGGCCGTCCACGCCGCCTCCAGCTGGCGGTCGGTGAGCTCCTCGGCGAGGGTCGAGCGGAGTCGGGGCCGCCGCTCCTGGTCGAGGCTCCGCTCGCGCCGCGAGAGGAGCTCCGGCGCGTCGTACCACCCCGAGACGAGCTCGTCGACGGTCCGCACCGGCGTCGACACCGGCACGTCCACGACGAGCCGCGCGGCCGTCCGGTCCGCGTCGAACCGCCGCAGCACGGCGCCGTGGTCCGCCAGGGCCGTCCCGACGAAGGGTCGCGCCAGCTCGAGGCGGAGCGTACCCCCGTCCGGAGCGGTCGCGATCGCCCGCGCGTCGTCCACGGCGACGAACTCGCGGGCGGCGGCGGCCACCTCCTCCGGGTCGGCGCCGTCGACGGTCGCGAACGTCAGCACCCGGTCGCCGAGCGGCTCCACGCCGCCCTCGATGGCCAGCTCGGCGCCCGTGCGCCCGGCGAGGGCGTACAGGAGGCAGTCCGGGTCCGTGACGCCGTAGGTCAGCTCGGTGACGGTCCCCCCGAGCAGCGCGTTCCGCCGGTTGACCGAGCCGATCGCCGAGGCGATGGTCCCGCCCAGCTCCACGAGGACGTCGCCGATCGGGTCGTCGAGGGCGCCCGGGTCCGCCGCGTAGACCGTGAGGACGCCGTAGGTGGCGCCCTCGTACTGCAGCGGGACGCTGGCGACCGACTGGAGGCCCCGCGAGAGCGCCTCGACCCGCCAGTCGGCCGCCCGGGGCCGGCGGGCGACGTTCGACACCGTGACCGGCTCGCCGCCGCGGAGTGCCTCGTAGGCGGGCTCGCTCGTGCCCCGGACGTCCTCGGGCAGGCTGTCGAGGTACCCGCGGTGGCCGCCCGCCGCCGCGCGGACCTCGACCCCCGTCGGGGTCCGCTCGGCGACCCACGCGAGCTCGAAGCGGCCCTCCGCGGTGAGCCGCTCGCAGACCGCCCGCTCGATCTCCTCGCGCGTCTCGGCCTGCACGAGCGCCCGGTCGACCTCGCGGATGATGTGGTTCGTCCGGTCGAGCTCGACCAGCCGCTCGTTGCGCCGCGTGAGCTCCTCCTCCTGGGCGCGGAGCGCCGACTCGCGGTCGATCCGGTCGAGGCCCGCCTCGGCGGTCGCGGCGAACAGGTCCGCGAGCTCGACGGTCACGTCGTCGATGGCGCCGGCGACCTCGCAGCCGACCACCAGGACGCCGTGGTCGCCGATGGGGACGAACGCCGCCGCCCGGAGGTCGGCGGGCGGGCCGTCGCGCTCGTCGGTGGAGGGATCCACGGCCACGTCCACCGGGAGGGCCGCTTCCCGGAGGTCGTCGAACCGCTCGACCTCGCCCCGGACGAACGTCCGCCCGACGATGGTGTCCGTCCCGGGCGAGACCTCCGAGGGCGGCCCGTCTCCCCGCTCGAACGACGGCGTCGCGGCCGCCGGCCGGAGGACGTTCTCGCCCTCGTCGTACAGGTAGCACGCCGCGGCGTCGATCGGCAGCCCCCGGCGGACGTCCCCGGCGAGCAGCTCGGCAGCCTCGGGCCGCGACGCGGCGTAGAGGAGCTCCCGCGCCGTGTCGTGGAGCGTGCTCAGGGCGCGCTCCCGCTCCTTCCGTTTGGTGATGTCCCGACAGCTGTAGAGCCGGGTGCCGCCCTGGATCGACACCTCCTTGACGTTGACGAGGAGGGCGTGCTCCTCGCCCTCCTTGTCGGCCGCGGTGCACTCGAGGTTCGTGAGCACGCTCTCCTCGGCCAGCTCCTCCGGCTCGAAGAGGTCCTCCCCGAGGAGGGCGTCGATGCGCCCGAGGTCGTGGATCTCCTGGGCGGTGTAGCCGAAGATGAAGTGGACGTTCGGACAGACGTACGTGAACCGGCCCTCGTCGTCGGTGACGAGGACCGTGTCGGTCATGTTGTTCAGGGTGATCCGGTGGAGCCGCTCCGACCGGCGAAGCTCCGCTTCCAGCTGGCTCCGCCGCGTCACGTCGACGGCCTCCACGATCGCCTCCCCGGCGCCGTCGACGGGCCGGACGGTCACCTCGACCGGGACGTCCCCGTCGAGCGTCGCGTCGAGATCCACGCGGGCGCGATCGGATCCGCTCCCGCCTCCCTCCCGTCCCGTCGGCTTCGTCGATCCCAGGGCCTCCTCCAGGGCCTCCCCCAACGCGTCCTCGATCGCCGCCGCGTCGGCTGGATCGAATCCGGCGTGCTCGACGAGCGCGACGTCGGGGCCGAGTGGGCCGAACCGATTCCGGGCCGCGGCGTTCGCGTCGCGAACGCGGCCCGCGCCGTCGGTCACCCACTGGAACGTCTCGCGGTCGTCGAAGAGCGTCTCGAACCGGTCGGCCGCCCGCCGGCGGCGCTCGGCTCCCGCCGCCTCCGCGATCGCGTCGGTGAGTCGACCCACCAGGTCGGTCGGTTCCCCATCCAGTGGAACGTAGTCCGTCGCCCCGGCGGCGAGCGCGCGGCTGGCCAGTCGCTCGGATCCGTCCGCCGGCGCGACCACGATGGGGAGGTCGGGATCGCGCTCTCGGACGGTCTCGACGAGGGCAATCGGCCCGATGTCGTCGCTGGGGCCAGTGCCGTCGTCGTCGTTCGGGCCAGTGCCGTCGTCGTCGTTCGGGCCAGTGCCGTCGTCGCCATTCGTGACATTACCGTCGTCGTCGCTGGGGCCAGTGCCGTCGTCGTCGTTCGTGACATTACCGTCGTCGCTGGGGCCGTCATCGGGTTGGACGCTCCCGCCGGTATCGGCGGCGCCATCCGAACCGGCACCGTCGCCGACCACGAGACAGTCGTACCCCAGTCGGTCCGCAGCGACCCCGTTACGCCCCTCGAGACCGTCGGGCTCGACGCGCCCGACCGGTCCGTCGAGCCCGTCGAACCCCTCGAGCCCACCGAGCTCGGCGCGGACGTCGAGTTCGTCGACGACGTCCGCGAACGTCTCGGCGGTGGCCGTGACCGTCGTCTCCCCGAGGGCGGCCGTGGCCGCATCCAGCCACTGGGCTCCTCCTGCGAGGAGGACCCGGGGCGCACGGTCGCTCCCCCCGCCTGCTGGGCACATACGTCCGGTGTCACGGTCCGACGATGGAAAAGGTTGTCAGTACCGACGCGCCGCTGCTCGGGAGGATATTGGGCCCTCCTCAGGCGGGTTCGACCCGGACGATCACGTCGTCGTGCTCCCGCGGGAACTCGTCCTCGTACTCCTCGTCGATGGGCCCCGTCGTGTTCGAGGTCAGCAGGTACACCGCCCCGTCGGGGCCAACCGCAGCGTGGCGCAGCCGGCCGTATGCGCCCTCGAAGCGCTCGTGGCGGACCGCGAGGGCGGCGTCGTCCAGCCAGTCGTCGTCGTGGACCTCGGCGGCGTCCCCCGGGGGCCGCTCCTCGTCGGGGTCCAGGAGCGTGAAGACGTGGAGCCGCTTCGAGACCAGCCCGCCGAGCAGGAACCGGCCCCGGAGTCCGGGGATGGCCTCGGCGTCGTAGACCGCCCCGCCGGAGGGCGCCCAGGTGTTCTCCTGGCCGGAGGAGGCGACCGGGCGCGCGAAGTCGTGGTCGTGGTAGGAGTCGTACTGGGGGTCGTCGTCCCCGCCGCGGGCGACCTCCCAGCCGTGGTCCGCCCCCTCCTCGAGGAGGTGGAGCTCGTCGCGCTGGGCGGGCCCGTGCTCGGCGACCAGGGGCGTCCCGTCGGGGAGCCAGTCGATGCCCTGCGGGTTGCGGTGGCCGTGCGAGACCGTCCGCGGGTCCCAGCCGTCGACGCCGGCGCCGGCCGGGTCGCCGTCGGGGTCGATCCGGAGGACGGCCCCGCCGAGCGACGTCGGATCGCGCGCCAGGTCCTGGTCGCCGCCGGTCCCCGCCAGGATCCACAGGCGGTCGTCGGGCCCGAAGGCGATGCGACCCCCGTTGTGGATGTGGCTGCCGGGGATCTCGTCGACGAGGACCTCGATCTCGCGGTCGTCGTCGGTCGCGTCGTACCTGACCACCCGGTTGAACCACTCCTCGACGTCGTCGTCCGGGTCGCCCGCGGTGTAGTAGACGTAGACCCAGGGCGCGTCGGGGTAGTCGGGGTGGAGGGCGATCCCCTGGGCGCCGGCCTCCCAGCTACTGATGAACATCGGGAGCTCGACCGGCTCCTCGGGCAAGGCGTCGGGCGCCTCGCGCTCGCCGTCGGTCAGGACACTCGCCTCGCCCCGCCGGATGCGGCCGGGCCGTTCGGTGAGGAACACCTCTCTCCCGCCGTCGCCGTCTTCGGCGAACGCGACGTCCCAGGGGAGCTCCAGGTCCTGCATCGCGACCGTCGCCT
>SLIW01000024.1 GCA_007135435.1 Natronomonas sp. | reverse complement strand
CGTGGCAGGCGACCGAGCGCGCTGCGCGCGCCGGTCGCGGTGGGTATGACACACTTCGACGCCAGATTCAGCAAGCTGACGTTGTCCACGTCGACGAAACAGGAATCATACGCGATGGTGAGCAAGCGTGGCTGTGGACGTTTCGAACGGACGAACACACGCTGTTCGCCGTTCGAGACAGTCGTGGGAGTTGTGTCCCCGAGGAAGTCCTCGGAGAGGACTTCACGGGGACCATCGTCTGTGACGGATGGTCAGCGTATCCAGAATTCAGCGATGATCTCCAACGGTGTTGGGCACACCTGCTTCGTGAAGCTGAGGACGTAGCAAATCAACCGGAAGGGACTGCAGTTTCCCGAATGTTGCATCAGATGTACGTCGGTCTCCAGTCGTGGCTGGAGACCGACGTGACACTTCGAGAACGAGCCGAAATGCATCGATCGGTTCAGCGGTCTCTGGAAACGCTCGTTGAGCGGTCAGTGACCGACGAATCAGTGGCAACACTGCTCGGCAAAGTCGAAGGAGGGCTCGACCACTGGCTCACCTTCGTCGGTGAGCCAGCGGTCTCACCGACGAATAACGCCGCCGAGCTCGCACTCCGTGAACCGGTCGTCCTACGGAAGATTATCGGAACGCTCCGCAATGATCGAGGCATGTTCACCCACGAGACGCTCTTGTCCCTGCTGGCGACGTGGCGCCAGCAGGGACGCAACCCCTACGAAGAACTCAAGCGAGTCATCCGGGATAACGAAATGATTCCACGGGACCAGGCAAAGCCAATGATTGAGTCACCGGGCTAAACACATACCGGTGAGCGAAGCGAACCGTGAGCAGGGGTTCGTTCAGCCGGCCGCCCCTTTCAGTCCCGCCCACGATGTCTCTCCGGCCAATCCGGGGCTTTCGTGTAGGTCTCCGGACGACGTGCGAGGGGGCCATGTAACAAAACGCGACCCCCACCGCCGACCGTACAGTAATGGGCTTGGCGGCCCTCGTGTGGAGCATGGCCTTCGCCCGGCACGGGAGCGGCGTCCGCGCCGACCTCGGGGCCCTCGCCTCGCAGGTCCACCCGGTGTTCATGCTGCCGCCGCTGGCTGCCGCCGCCTTCGGGGCGGTGCTCGCCGGGACGCTGGACGCCGGCCTGCTCGGGGTCCACCTCGTCGCCGTCTTCGCGGCCCTCTACACCGCCCACGTCAAGGACGGCTACGTCGACTTCTACGGCCGCGGCGAGGACGACGATCACCCGATGACCCGGGCGGGCTGCCAGCGGGCGCTCGTCGCCGCGACGGCGGTCTTCGCGGCGTGTCTCCTGGCGCTCGGCTGGCTCGTCGACCTCTGGGCGGTCGCCCTGACCCTCCCCGGCTGGATCATCGGTATCATGCACGCGCCGCAGCTGGACCTCAACCCGGTCGGCGCGAGCGCCGGCTACCCCGCGGGGATCGCGTTCGCCCTGGTGAGCGGCCACTACGTCCAGGCGACCGCGCTGGCGGGCGACGTGGTCGCCTTCGCGGTCGTCTTCTTCGTCGTCCTCTGCGGGATCAAGGTCGTCGACGACACCTCCGATCACGCCCACGACCGCTCGATCGGCAAGCGGACGGTCGCGGTCGTCCTCGGGCCGGGACGGGCGCGGCGGTTCGCCTACGGGCTGATGGCCGCCGGGATGCTCGCGGTGATCCTCCTCGCCGTGATCGGGGTGTTCCCCCCGGCGAGCGCCGCGGCGCCGGCGGTCTTCGCCGCCGTCGCATTCTTCGCGTGGCGGGCCGGCGAGGACGACACACTGGCGACGATGCTGCTCATCCGTGGGTCGTACCTCTTTTTCGCGGTCCTGATCGCGGCGGTGTGGATCGGACGGGTGTAGGCGTATGCGGCCGATGCCGGGCTAGTCGGCCGCGAGGTCGGTCTTCCGGACCTTGCCGCTGGAGGTCCGCGGGAGCGACTCCACGAACCGGAACTCCCGCGGGTGCTTGTAGGCGGCGAGCCGGTCGGCGACGAGCTCGCGGAGCGCCGCCTCCGTCGCGTCCCCGGCCTCGCCAGTCCCGCCGGTCTCGCCGGTCACGACGTACGCGACGACGCGCTCGCCCCTCCGGTCGTCGGGCTCGCCGACGACCGCGGCGTCAACCACGGTGGGGTGGTCGTAGAGGACGTCCTCGACCTCCGTCGGGTAGACGTCGTAGCCCGCCGTGTCGATGACCTCGCCCTTGCGGTCGAGCACCTCGTAGTAGTTGTCCACGTCGCGGCGGACGACGTCGCCCGTCCGGAAGTAGCCGTGGTCGGTGAACGCGGCGTCGGTCGCCGCGGGCCGCTCGTGGTAGCCGGCCATCACGTGCGGGCCGCGGACGAGCAGCTCGCCGGGCTCACCCGTGGGGACCTCCTCGCCGTCGTCGTCGACCACCTTGCAGTCGGACGCCCGTAGCGGCTGGCCGATGGTCCCGACGCGGTGGCCGAACGTCGACCCGTGGCCGACGTGGGTGCCCCCGCCGGTCTCGGTCAGCCCGTAGGCCTCGAACGGCCGGATGCCGGTGGCCTCCTCGAACCGCCGGGCCACCGGCCCCGGCAGCTTCGTCCCGCCCTGCATCGCCTCCTCGAGCGACGAGAGGTCGTACTCGCCGAAGCGCTCGTGCTCGACGATGTCCACGTACATCGTCGCGATGGCGCCGAGCTTGGTGATCGACGCCTCCTCGATCAGCGCCATCGCCTCCTCGGGGTCCCACCGGCTGGGCCGCATGAGGTACACGGAGCCGCCGCGGACCAGCGGCTGCCACGTCCGGTTGAGCAGCCCCGCGATGTGCGCCAGCGGGAGGGGCGAGAGGAACCGCTCGCGCTCGCTGGGGATGTCGGTCCGGTCGAACCCGAGCAGGGACTGCGCCCGCATGTTCCGGTGGGTGTACAGGACGCCCTTCGGCTCGCCCGTCGTCCCGCTGGTGTAGGGGTGCAGCGCGACGTCGTCGTCCGCGCGGTCGACGACCGTGGGAGCACCGTCGATCGCCTCGAACGGGACTGGATCGGACGGCAGCGACTCGAACTCGTCGCCGACGTTGACCGTATCGTTAACGTCGGCCGTGTCACCGACGTCGGCCGTGTCGTTAGTATCGGCCGTGTCGCCAACGTCTGCCGTGTCGCCAACGTCGGCCGTATCACCGCCACGCCCGACGGCGTCGTCGGTGACGAGGACGACCTGCGGTGGGTCCGCGAGCCGTTCGAGGGTGGCCGCGACGGTCGCGGCGAACGACCGGTGGGCGACCAGGACCTCCGCGTCGCTGTCGCGGAGCTGGTCGGCGATCTCCGGTGGGCGGAGCTGGGGGTTCATCGGAACGGGCGGGGCCCCCGCGGCGAACCCGCCCAGGAGCGCGACCACGAACGGGAGGCCGTTCGGCAGGTACAGCGCGATCCGGTCGCCCGGGTCGAGGCCCCGGTCGTGGAGCCCGCCGGCGAACCGCTCGCCCCGCTCGCGGAGCTCGCCGTGGGTCAGGAGGCGACCGCCCCTCGCGAGGGCGAGCCGGTCGGGATGGGTCGCCGCCGTCTCCGCGTACAGGGTGGCGACGTTCCCGCCGAGCGCCTCGTCGCTGAAGTCGGTCCGATCCATGTACCCTCGGTTCGGTCGGCCGTCGCCTAAAGAAGCCACTCGGTTCGATGGGGCTAGCCGGAGCTTAGCACGTATAGGCCCCACCGAAGTGTCCACCGGTCATCGGTAGAATCAGCGTACGTCCCCCGAATTCTGGTATGAGGGGTCTACTTATCGGACCACCGCCGAAACCCACGGCGCATGGCCGATGCGTACCGGGTCCGCCAGTACGAGCCGGGCGACCGCGAGGAGGTGCTGTCGCTCTACGCTCGGGTCTTCGACCGCCACGACGAGTCGTGGTTCGACTGGCGCTACGTGGACAACCCGTACGTCGACGCGGTGCCCATCGCGGTCGCGGTCCACGACGCGAACGGTCGCGAGGAGGTCGTCGGCGCCCGGCCCAGCCTCGTGCTGCGGTTCGCCGTGGGCGACGCGTCGCCGCTCGGGATCGTCCAGGTCGACCCGATGGTCCACCCGGACCACCGCCGTCAGGGGCTGTTCACCCGGCTCGTCGAGCACGTCTACGACCACTACGCCGGTCGCGAGCCGGTGATGTCGCTCGGCTTCCCGAACACGGCGGTCAAGGAGGCGCTCCTCGGCGTCGAGGAACGGCTCTCGATCGATTCGGGCGTCGTCATGCCCTACGTCCCCTCCTACCGCATCCAGCGTCCCGGGCCGCTCGCGGCGACGGGCACGGACCGCCGGAGCCTGCGGGCGGCCGGCTGGCTCGCGACGCCGGCGGCGCGGGCGTACCTGGCCGTCCGCAGGCTCCGTGCCGACGTTCACGCCGCGGGAAACGCGGATCAGGGTGGCGACGCCGACGGCGGCGTCATCGTCGAGCGGTCGGAGGCGACCCCTGTCTCGGACCTCGTGACGCTGGCCCCCCGGGGGCGAGCCAATGGAGGGGGGCGAGTCCGCGCCACCCGCGACGAGACGTTCTACGACTGGCGGTTCGCCAACCCCAGCTTCGACTACGAGACCCACGTCGCCCGCCGCCACGGCGAGCCACAGGCGGCGGTGGTGGTCGGCAGGCCGCGGCACCAACCCCGCCTCGCCCACCTCTCGGAGGTCCTCCCGTTCCCGGGGTCGCTCCGGAGCGATGCCGTCGGGGACGGCGGCTCCGCCGTTCGCGGAGACCCGGCCACTACCACCCCCACCACGACACCCGGGGTTGCGGGCGATACCGGCGCACTCCTCCGGGCGCTCGAGTCGGCGTTCGACGCCAACCGCGACGCCGCGGCGGTGGTGACCGCCGGCGGCGCGCTCCCCGATGCCCTCCTGGACGCCGGCGGGTTCGTCCCGGTCTCGCGGCCACCGCTGTCGTTCGTGATCGAGCCGACGACGTTCATCGCCCGCCCGCTGACCGAGGGGCGCGTCGACGGGTGGCGCCTCGGAGGGGTCGACCTCTCGTCGCCGGACAGCTGGGGGCTGACCATGTGCGAACGCGAGATCGGGTAGGTCGAGGCGGCAAGGTGGGCGAGGGTCGGTCTCGTTCGGTCGTTGTGCCGATCGCGGCCCGCTCGACCTCGTTCGGTCGATCACGGATCGGGGGATTACGGTTCGGGCGATCACGGTCGTGGGATCACGGATCGGGGGATTACGGTTCGGGCGATCACGGTCGTCGGAACCACGTTTGGGGCGCGCTCGACGGGTGCACGCTTTTGCCCCTCGGGGTCCTCCCGGTCCCCATGACCTGGCGAATCCTCACCGACGACGACGTGTGGGCGGCCGCCGACTACGCCGCCGTCGTCGATGCGATGGAGCGGGCGATCCGGGAACACGCCGCCGGGACGCTGACCGCACCGCCCCGGTGGTCCGTGGACGTCGCCGAGGACGCCCGGCTCGTCTTCACCGCCGGCGCCGCGGAGGCGACGGGGGTCTGCGGCTTCCGCGTCTACGAGACCTTCCCCGACCGCACCGACGAGCACGAACAGCTGGTCGCGGTCTGGGACGCCGCCGACGGCCGCTTCCACGGCCTGGTCGTCGGGCACGCGACCGGGATCCTCCGGACCGGGGGGATCGGTGGCGTCGCCGCCGACGCCCTCGCACCCGCGGACCCCTCCACGCTCTGCCTGCTCGGCTCCGGCCCCCAGGCACGGGCGCAGGCGGAGGCCATCAGCGCCGTCCGCGACCTCGAGGCGATCCGGGTGTACAGCCCGACGGCGCGCCATCGGCGGTCGCTGGCGGTGACGCTCGACGACCGACTCGACGCCGCGGTCGAGGCCGTCCCCGGCGCCGAACCCGCGGTTCGCGGGGCCGACGTCGTCGTGTGCGCGACCGACAGCACCCAGCCGGTGTTCGACGCCGACTGGCTCGCCGACGGTGCCCACGTACACACCCTCGGCCCGAAGTTCGAGGGCGCCCACGAGCTCCCGCTGGCCGTCGTCGAGGCGGCCGACAGGATCGTCACCGACTCGATGGCACAGGTGGACTCCTACCCCCGACCCTTCTTCGTCGATGCCGATCGGATCGAGGAGCTGGGCCCGATCGTCACCGGGGAGTCCGATGGCGCACCTGCGGACGGGCGCGGCGACGACGACCTGACGGTGTTCTGCTCGGTGGGGCTGGCGGGGACGGAGGTCGTCCTCGCCGACGAGCTGCTCGGTTCGTGAGTCCCGGGGCGCTGCGGGGCATCGGGGGCATCGACACGTCGCGTGGGGCTCACGTCGCCGTGCTGACGATCTTGGCTATCCGTATCCGGTCCACACGGTGGTCAACCGGGTGAAACCTGAAGGACGAGCGTCGAGGTATCCGCGTATGGAACTCGTGGAAGCCACCGCAGCGGATCTCGATGCCCTCGTCGACCGCTGGTACGACCTCGCAACGGGGATGGAGACGTACTCCGAGTTGAACGAGCTCGCCTACTCGGACGTTCACGAGGTCCCCGAGGACGGCTTCCGCGCGCACCTCGACGACGATGACGTCACGGACTACCTCGTCGTCCACGACGGCGAGACGATCGGCTTCGTCACGCTCCGCGAGGGTCGTCACCCGTCCCGGAAGTACTCGACGTACCTCCGCATCGTGAACATCGCTATCGACGAGGACGACCGGCGTCAGGGCCACGGCACGGCGGTCGTCGAGCGTGTGAGAGAACTCGCTCGTGAGCGAGGATGTGACCATCTCAAGGTTTCCTGCGAGTGGCGAAACGAGGGCGCACGCCGTTTCTACCGCAACATGGACTTCGAGCCCAAGCAGGCCGACTACGCACAGCCGCTCGAGTGAATCGGAGCACGTCCGTCTTTCTGACTCCTCCGCCCACTGATTACGATAGGGGGCCGAGGTGATAGCGGATGATCAATTAGTACTCACGATCTTGATCACGTCGCCCTCGGACAGCTCGTGACCCTCGCCGATCCGACGGCCCTCCCGGGCGTCGACGGCGTGGAGGTAGCCGTCGCCGATGTCGGAGTGGACGGCGTACGCGAGGTCAGGCGGCGTCGAGTCCGCCGGGAGCAGGAACGCGTCGGGGAGGACGTTCCCCTGCCCGTCGGTCCAGCGCGTCTCGTTCTGGACGGGGTAGACGGTGATCCGGTCGAGCAGGTCGTAGACCGCCTCGTTCAGCGCCCCCTGGACGCCGGTGCCGCCCCACTCGGTCATCACCTCGCGGACGCGGTCCAGTCCCTCGCGCTGGGCGTCCGAGAGCTCGCCCGTGACCTCGAAGTCCTCGTCGCCCGGATCGTAGTCGACGAGCCCGGCCTCGGACGCCTGCCGGAGCGCGAGCTCGCCCTCGGCGGTGCACGGGACGACCCTGCCGGCGGCCTCCTCGAGTCGCTCGACGTTCTCCCGCGGGGCGACGTCGGCCTTGTTGGCGACCACGATGATCGGCTTGGTACGCTCGCGGAGCAGCCGGGCCAGTTCCTCGCGGTCGGCGTCGTCCCATGTGGCCGGGTCTGTCGAGTACTCCAGCTCGCGGAGGACGGCCATCACGTCGTGCTCGGTCGCGCCGACGCCGGTGAGCATGTCGGTGAGCGCCTCCTCGAAGTCGAACTCGGGCGAGCGCGACTGGCGCTGGACGGTCTCCCAGTTGCGGTCGACGATGCCGGCGAGCCAGAGGTCCATCTCCTCCTCGACGAAGTGGACGTCCTCGACGGGGTCGTACGCGCCGACCTCGACGGGTTCGCCCTCGGCGTTCGTCCCGCCGGAGGCGTCGACGACGTTCAGGATGACGTCGGCGTTCGTGAGCGCGTCGAGGAACTGGTTGCCGAGGCCCTTGCCCTCGTGGGCCCCAGGGACGAGCCCGGCGACGTCCAGGAGCTCGATCGGCACGTACCGCTTGCCGTCCCGGCAGTGCTCGGAGCCGCACCGCTCGTCGCGGTCGAGACAGGGACACCGCGTGCGGACGTGGCTGACACCCCGGTTCGGGTCGATCGTGGTGAACGGGTAGTTCGCGACGTCGACGTCGGCCATCGTCGCGGCGGTATAAAAGGTGGACTTGCCCGCGTTCGGCTTGCCCGCCAGCGCGACCGTGATCATGCGCGAGGGTCGTCCCGGCGGGAAAAGCGCCTTTCGGTCGACCGCG
>SLIW01000080.1 GCA_007135435.1 Natronomonas sp. | reverse complement strand
TGGACAACGGGACGGTATGTTCGCACTCGACGAGGAGCAGCGGATGCTGGTCGACGTCCTCCGGGACATCGCGGAACGGGAGTTCGCCGACGCGGCCTTCTCCTGGGACGGGGCGTTCCCCTGGGAGAACGTCCGGACGCTCGCCGACCGCGGGCTCATGGGGCTGAACGTCGCCGAGGCGTACGGCGGCGGCGGGCTGACCGAGCTCGAGGCGGTCCTCGCCATCGAGACGGTCGGGACGGTCTGTCCGGACACGGCGAACGCGCTGTACGGTCAGACCATGGTCGCCCCGCGGGCGGTGGAGATGTTCGGCACCGAGGCCGCGAAGGAGCGGTACCTGCCGCCGGTGTGCGCCGGCGAGTCGGCGCTGGCCATCGCGATCAGCGAACCCCACGCGGGCAGCGACGCCGGCGCGATGAACACCCGGGTCGAGGAGACCGCCGACGGCCTCCACATCTCGGGTGAGAAGAGCTGGGTGAGCTACGTGCCCGAGTCCGACGCGGCGGTGGTGTGGGCGTACTTCCCCGACGACACCCTCGGGACCGTGATCGTCGACCTCGACGCGCCCGGCGTCGACGTCGTCGAGCACTCCACGAACATGGCCGGCCACACCCAGACGCACTTCTTCCTGGACGAGGTGGCCGTCCCCGAGGAGAACGTCCTGGTCCGCGGCAGCGACGCGCTCAAGGATCAGCTGAAGGCGCTCAACTGGGAGCGCGTGGGGAGCGCCGCCTACGCCAACGCCATGAGCCGGTGTGCGCTCGGACAGGCGCTCGAGTACGCCGGGACGCGCGAGCAGTTCGGCCGGCCGATCGGGGAGTTCCAGGGGCTACGCTGGGCGCTCGCCGAGGCGGCGACGCGCCTCGAGTCGTCCCGCTCGCTCACCTACCGGGCAGCGCTGGAGGCCGTCGAACGCGACCGCGTCCCCGACCGGCTCACCGCGAACGCCGCCAAGCTCCACGCCAGCGTGACGGTCGAACGGGTCGTCAGCGAGGCGCTCCAGACGTTCGGCGCGACCGGCTACCAGCGCGAGCACCCCCTCGAGTACCTCTACCGGCTCCAGCGGGGCCGGCGCATCGCCGCGGGGACCGACGAGATGATGAAGGAGACGATCGCGGACGCGCTCTTCGACGACGGGCTGCCGGCTGTCGTCTGACTGGGGCTATCGTCTGACCGGGGGTGTCGTCTGACCGGGGGTGTCGTCTGACCGGGAGTGTCGTCTGAGCGGAAGTGCAGCCGGACACGTGTCGCAGAAATCGCGACTCAGACGAGCGAGGCGCCGTCGAACTCGCCGCGGTCGACCTCGACGTCGAGCAGGTCCAGGACGGTCGGGGCGATGTCGAAGAGGTCGGCGTCGCCGATCGTCGCGCGGTCGTCGTCGACGAAGAGGCAGGCGTCGTCGAAGCTGTGCATGCCGTTCCGTGGCCCGGTGGCGAACACCTCGTCGCCGCCCCGGAACCCCGCCTTCAGGTCGAAACCGTCGTTCGGGATGACCACCAGGTCGGGGGCGATCTCGTCGTGGGGCCCCCGGAAGGCGTCCTCCCGGGTGACGACGCGGTCCGCCACGGCGCGACCGTCGGGACCCTCCATGGCCTCGAGCTCCTCGCGGAGCTCGTCGCGGACCGCCTCGTAGTCCCCCTCGGCGACGGGACCGCGAGGCTCGCGCCCCTCGAGGTTGATGTAGAACCTGCCGGGGATGAGCGAGTACGCGCGCGTGTCGTCGTCGATGTCCGAGAGGCTCTCGTGGTCGTCGTCCTGGAAGGACAGCCAGCCGTTCTCCTCGAGCCAGACGTTGCACTTGACCTCCCAGTCGAGCTCCACGAACCCGTGGTCGGAGGCGACGACCATCGTCGTCTCCTCGTCGAGCATCCCCCGGAGCTCACCGAGGTAGCCGTCGAGCGTCTCGTAGAACGCGAGGAACTCCTCGCGGTACTCCCCGTCGTCGACGTAGTCCCTGAAGAGGAAGTGGTTGACCCGGTCGGTGGTCATGAAGACGCCGAAGAAGAGGTCCCAGTCGTCGGCCTCGAGGTAGTGCTTGAACGCCTCGAAGCGGGCGTCGAGGGTCCGGTGGGCGTCCTCGATGAAGTCGGCCTTGTCCTCGTCGTGGCCCAGCTTGGCGTTGACGTCGATCCGGTAGTCGAGCCGCTCGAGGGTCTCCCGCAGCTCGTCGGGGTAGGCCGCCTTCTCGACCCCCGGCGAGAGGAAGCCGCTCACCATCCGCTGGACGTCGCGGTCCGGCGGGAACGTCACGGGGACGTTCATCACCGTCGCTTTCCGGCCGGCGTCCGTCGCCCGGGTCCACAGCCGCGTCGCCCGGACGTCCCGGCCCATCGGGACGTAGGTGTCGTAGCTGCCGACCTCCCGGTCCTGGAAGCCGTAGACCCCGGTCGACCCGGGGTTGACGCCGGTCGTCAGCGCCGGCCAGCACGCGCTGGACTCCGGCGGCACGATGGAGTCGATCTCGCCGGCGGCCCCGTCGGCCGCGAGGGCGTGGAGGTTCTCGAAGGTGTCCTCGTTGTCGGCGACGAGCGAGTAGGGGACGCCGTCGATGCCGAAGAACGCGACCCGCGGGCCGTCTCCACCGCGCAGCCGATCGAACAGTCCCATACTACCGAGGTCGGCTGGCGGTCACAAGAAACTTCGTCTCCAGCCCGTCGGTCGGCGCGGACCAGCACCCGGTGCGGCCCAGCGACCGGAGCGAACTGTCGCCCGACGTCGACCGACGGCGGAGGACGTCACAGATACCTTGGAGTCGCGGATGCGTGTTGGTGGTCGAGGGTACCCGAGGTGTGTTGGTGGTCGAGGGTGCCCATGGCGTGTTGGTGGTCGGGGTGGAACCACGCGAGTCGACCCAACCGGCTCGAACGATGAGATCGGTGGTGTCCGGTACCAAACGGGGGGTCGGAAGACGGGGTGAAGGAACGATTGAAAATGGAGATGGAGGGGCGGAGACGGACGGCGATGTCGCGATACGAAGCGGTTCCAAGCGCCCGCGCTACCGGTGTCTGGGGACGGTCGGGTCGGACTCGGGGTCCGCATGCCGATCGGACTCGGCGATTCCGCTTCCATCCGTGGCCGCGTCGGGTTCGAAGTTCTCGGGGACCACGGTCACGTGCTGGAGACCCATCGGGGAGCGGCGTTCGACTGACATGACTCGTCTCTCACTACCGGCTCCAGCACAATATATCATTCCATAATCATAATGTATCTGCACGCATACCGGTATTACTGATGAGAATATCCACTAACGAAAACGCCAGATGGCGGTCGATTCTCTGGCGATAACTGTGGTAAATACGACACCGAAAACTGATGCGTCGAACGAATACCGCGCCAGGACGTGCAGGTCCTCCGTTCGAGCGGCGAGCGGTAGTAGAGCGCCGTCGGATCGTTGGCGTGGTCGTCTCCGCTTGCGCGATCAGTTGGCCGACGCCGTGTTATGAGGGCACCGTCCCGGCCAGAATTGGTTTCTAAGGGGGGATCGGTACCCTCGAACGAAGCTGTCTTCTCCGGACGACTACCCGAAGTTCTCCTGGTAGAGATCCTGTGCGTGCTCGATGGCGTCGTAGGCCGCCTCGCGGTCCTCCCAGCCGAGCGTCTCGACCTCCTTGCCCTCCTCGAGGTTCTTGTAGGTCTCGAAGAACTCGTCGATCTCGGCGACGAGCTGGTCGGGGATGTCGGCGAGGTCCTCGAGGTGGTCGAAGCGGGGGTCCTCGGTCGGGACGGCGATGACCTTGTCGTCCTGCTCGCCGTCGTCCTCCATCCGCATGAGGGCGATCGGTCGCGCCTCGACGATGCAGCCGGGGAAGGTCCGGTCCTCCACCAGGATGAGCACGTCGAAGGGGTCCTCGTCGTCGTAGTACGACCGCGGGATGAACCCGTAGTCCGACGGGTAGTGGACGTTCGAGTGGAGGACGCGGTCGAGGACGACCCCCGGGATGTCCTTGTCGTACTCGTACTTGTTGCGGTCGCCCTTGAGACACTCGACGACCGCGTAGATCTCTTCCGGAGGGTTCGGTCCGGTCTCGAGACTCTCCCAGAGGTTGGTACCGGCCATGGTGCGCGGTGCGACCGACGCGCGCAAAGACCTTTCGACACTTCCCGGTGAGGGACCGACACTTCCCGGTGAGGGACCGACACACCCTGGCGTGGGACGACGAAGCGTCGCCCTCGATGCGCGTATCCCCAGATGTTCGACAAGTGTTAAGTGACTACCTCGCATGGTTCTGGGTATGTCAGAGGCCGAGACAGCCAGCCCGGACCCGGGGGTCGTGACGGACCTCACCGCCTTCCAGCGAACCATCCTCGTCGTGCTGGCCGAGGAGCCGCGGTACGGACTGGCGATCAAGCGGGAGCTCGAGTCGTACTACGGCGACGAGGTGAACCACGGGAGGCTCTACCCGAACCTCGACGACCTCGTCGGGCTGGGGCTGATCGAGAAGAGCGAGCGCGACAAACGAACCAACGAGTACGCCCTCACAGACACGGGGGTCGACGCCGTCTTCGACCACCTCACGTGGACGATCTCGAAGGTCGTCGTCGACGACGACCGGGCCGAGCGACTCGCCGAGGTCGTCGACGCCCAGCCCTGAGGGGACGGAGTGGGGACAGGCGGGATACCATCACCCGGTGAGCGTTGCGTCGTCCCGGTGAGCGTTGCGTCGTCCCGGTGAGCGTTGCGTCACGTTCGATCGACCGATCGACGGATCGACGGGGATGGATCAGTCCTGTTGCGGCGATGCCTCGACCCGATCGGTCCCCGGATCCGCGAATCCACGATGTGGGTCCGAGAGGGCGGCACGGCCACTCGGGGGATCGGGTGCGCGGGATGCTGTGGTAACAGTTATCTCGACACAAGATGAATCGACCGTGAGCATTCCTCGCGCGGGCGACCGTCGGGGGCTGTCGTGACGGTCGGGGCGAATGTTCGTCGACGAGAGGTGATCCCATGGCAGATACGAAACACGGGGGAGACGACCACCTGGAGACCAGCCGGAGGATAGCCGGCGAAGGTATCGAGACCGCCGACATCGAGACGGAGGAGTTGCGCTTCCGCTCGGACGGCGAGGAATGCGCCGCGACGCTCTATCGGTCCGACACCGCTGTGGCGGACGAGATGCCATGTGTCGTGATGGGCAACGGCTTCAGCCTGACCCGCCACGACGGGATGCCGCGCTTCGCCGAACGCTTCGCGGACCGGGGTATCGCGGCGTTGACGTTCGACTTCCGCCACCTCGGCGACAGCGATGGCGAACCACGACAGCTGATCGACTACCAGCGCCAGCGGTCCGACCTCGCCGCCGCCGTCGCGTACGCGCGCACCCTCGACAGGGTCGACGGGGACCGGATCGCGGTGTGGGGGTACTCGTTCGGTGGCGGGCACGTCCTCCCCGTCGCGGCGCAGGACGACCGGCTGGCGGCGGTCATCTCGATGTTTCCGATGCTCGACGGGCTCGAGTTCGTGCGGGAGTACGGGCTGCGCAACAACGCGCGATACGTGGCTGCTGCAGCGCGCGCCGCAATTGGCCGGCGGCCGATTCGGATGGCCGTGACGGGGCCGCCCGGGGCGCCAGCCGTGCTGAACCACGCGGAGGCGGAACCAGGCTTCGACGCCGTCTGTGCGGAAGATTCGCGCTGGCGTAACGTGTTCCTCGCGAAGCCGAGCCAGTCAATCGTGCAGATTCGTCCTGTGCGCGACGCGCCCGACGTGCAGTGCCCGCTGTTGTTCTGCCTCGGAACCGAGGACACGATGATGCCACTTCGGGCAATCGAGCGGGCCGCCGACCGTGCACCTCAGGCTGAGCTACTCCGGTATCCCTGCGGTCACTTCGATGGGTTCCTCGACGCGTTCAAAGCGGTCGTCGGCGACCAGTTCGTGTTCCTCGAGGACCACCTGGACCCGTCCACGCCGGCCTGATCGATCCGCTGGGGACCGCGACGACCAGATCGACCTCCCCGACGGTCACGCGCCACCGTCACAGGGACGCTGCGGTCTCCATCACGAGCTCCAGGGACCGCTCGACGGCCGCCCGCTGGTCGTCGGTTGGCCAGGCGTTACGGACGAAGTACTCGGCGAGGAACACCTCGCGCTCATCGCTCGTGGCGTCCTCGACCCGCTTGCGGTGGTGGTTGCCCATGAAGTCGGCGAACGCGTGGGCGTTCGCGCCGTGGGCCTCGCCGTGGCGCTCCCGGACGCGCTCGGCGACGGCCCGGTTGTGCGCCTCGATCGCCTCCCAGTCGTCGTCCTCCGCCGTTCCGGCCCCCGAAAGCGGGCGCTCGACCGCCCGGTCGGTGTCCTCGATGCGGTCGATCCGCACGACGCCGTCCTCCAGCCACTCGTCGGGATGGAGGACCAGCGTCTCGTCGTCCTCGTCCTCGCGGACCCGTGCCACGTAGTCGTGGTCGGCCACCACCTCGTCCCGCTCGTCGAGGTACGCCTCCCGCTCCGCCGGATCGACCGCCTCGCGGGCGCGCCTCGTCAGGGTCTCCGCGCGGTCGACGACCGGCTCCGGGACGTCGGCATCTCCACCCCCTTCTTGTTGCCCTCGCACTTCTTGCACTTCTTGCTCTTCACGCTCGCCGTCCGTCGGGGCCTCGGCAGGGTCCATGCGGTTGGGTTCCTCCTCAGCCATCGAGCGCCTCGTTCGCCAGTTCGTCCGCGCGGCTGTTTATCTCCCGCGGGACGTGCTCGAGCGACCACTCGTCGAACCGCTCCAGCAGCTCGCGCACCCGGACGCGCTTCTCGCGGAGCGTCGGGTCGTTCGCGTTCCACTCGCCCCGGACCTGCCTGACGATCAGCTCCGAGTCGCCCCGCACGGCCACCTCGTCGTAGCCGAGGTCGGCGGCGGCCTCCAGCGCCCGGATCAGCGCCTCGTACTCGGCCTGGTTGTTCGTGGCCCGGCCGATCCGCTCGCCGCCCTCGGCGGCGATGCCGTCGCCGGTGACGACCACCCACCCGACGGCGGCGGGTCCCGGGTTGCCCCGGGCGGCGCCGTCGAAGTAGACGTGGGCGCGACCGCCGCCGTCGTCGCGGAGGAGCCCGACCAGCCGGGCCGGCTGGGCGCCCTGGACGACCACCTTCCCGTCGTAGGCGACCGCCGTCGCGCCGTCGTGGGTCGCCCGCCATCGCTCGTGGTCGGTGTTCCCCGGCTCGACCGCGACGCCCGCCGCCTCGAGCCGCTCGTGGGCCGCCTCTGGGTCGCACTCGATGACCGGCATCGTCTGCCGGTCTCGTTGTCCGACGGGTATAGCTTGCGGTCGGCCCGCGAGGCGGATCACGAGGCCGGACGCACACCGAGATAGCACGTTCCGACCGGGTTGCCCCCGCCACGGTGCGCCTCCCACGACCGGGCCACCTCCGCGAGAGGCCCGCTCCCCGGGGTCGGTGGGCCCCTCCGGCGTCCGGCCCTGCCGAGAGTTTAAGTGCGATGCTCGTCTGACTATATAAATGCGATGACACGGCCCACCCGCCAACGGGAGCGTGACAGGCAAACCGAGGGGGAGACCGCCGAGGAGACGGCCGGTGAGACCGTCTGTCCGGAGTGCTCCTCGGGAAATATCGTCAGGGAGGCGGGCAGGGGTGAGCTGATATGCGACGACTGCGGGCTGGTGGTCGAGGAGGACCACATCGACCGGGGCCCGGAGTGGCGGGCGTTCAACCACACCGAGCGGCAGTCCAAGTCGCGGGTCGGCGCGCCGACGACCCAGACGATGCACGACAAGGGGCTGACCACCCAGATCGACTGGAAGGACAAGGACGCCTACGGTCGCTCGATCTCCTCGGAGAAACGGAGTCAGATGCATAGGCTGCGGAAATGGCAGGAGCGCATCCGGACGAAGGACGCGGGCGAGCGCAACCTGCAGTTCGCGCTTTCCGAGATCGACCGGATGGCCTCCGCACTGGGGGTTCCGCGCTCGGTCCGCGAGGTCGCCTCCGTCATCTACCGCCGCGCGCTCTCCGAGCACCTCATTCGAGGTCGGTCGATCGAGGGCGTCGCGACCGCCGCCCTCTATGCCGCCTGCCGACAGGAGGGGATCCCCCGAAGTCTCGATGAGGTGGCTGAGGTCTCACGGGTGCCACAGA
>SLIW01000081.1 GCA_007135435.1 Natronomonas sp. | reverse complement strand
GTGGGTCAGCGTCTTCAGGTAGGTCCCGACCCAGATGCCGCCGGTGTACCGCGACACCTCCAGGGTCGGCAGGCAGTGGTTCGTCCCGACGGCCTTGTCGCCGAAGACGACCGGGGCGTGTGGCCCGATGAACAGCGATCCGTAGTTCCGGAGATCGTCCACCAGCTCCCGCGGCTCCGCGACCATCAGCTGGAGGTGCTCCATGGCGTAGTCGTTGGCCGCCTCGACCGCGGCCTCCCGCGAGTCGACGACGACGACCTCGCCGTTCGCCTCCCAGCACGCCCGGGCGGTCTCCTCCGTCTCGAGACCCGGGAGCTGCCGGTCCACCTCGTCCATCACCTCCCGCGCGTGGTCCTCGGCCAGCGAGACGAGTACCGGCCGGGAGTTGGGGTCGTGTTCGGCCTGGGCCAGCAGGTCCGTCGCGACCAGCCCGGGGTCGACCGTCCCGTCGGCGACGATCAGCACCTCCGTCGGCCCCGCGAGGAAGTCGACGCCGACGTGGCCGAACACCTGTCGCTTGGCCTCCGTGGTGAAGACGTTGCCCGGACCGGTCACCAGGTCGACCGACGGGACGGTCTCGGTGCCGTAGGCCATGGCCGCGATGGCCTGCGCGCCGCCGATGCAGTAGACCTCGTCCACCCCGGCCTGCTGCATCGCGTACAGCTGGGCCGGCTGGACGGTCCCGTCGGCCTGCGGCGGCGCGCACGCCACGATGCGGTCGACGCCGGCGACGGCCGCGGGGACGATGGTCATCGCCGGCGAAGCGACGAGCGGGTGGCGACCGCCGGGCACGTAGACCCCGGCGGTCTCGACCGGGACGACCCGCTGGCCGAGGCGGATGCCCTCCTCGAACTCCCGCTCGAAGCCCTCGATGTGCTCGCGCTGCTCCTCGTGGAACTCCCGGACGTTCGCGACCGTGTGGTCGATCGCCTCGCGGTGGTCCTCCGGGATGCGGTCGCGGGCCGCCTCGATCTCCGCCTCGTCGACGCGGAGGCCCTCGCGCTCGACGTCGTCGAACCGTTCGGTGAACTCCCTGACCGCCTCGTCGCCGCGCTCGCGGACCTCCCCGACGATGTCCCGGACCGACGCCACGACCTCCGAATCTACCTCCAGGGACGCCGACGCGGCCTCCTTCAGGTACGTGCGTTCTGGCATGGCCGGTGGTACCACACCGGAGGTCAAAAACCCCGACCCTGGCGGCAGGCGTCGCCGTCGTGTTCACCCGACCATCGTTCATCGGACCGGTGCCGTCCACCGGATGGTCGCGCTCCGATCCGTCACCGTTCTGCCCGGTGTACCGGCCCGGTGTATCGGCCCGGTGCATCGGCCCGGTGCATCGGCCCGCGACGCGGAACGTCTTGCGACCTCGTACGCGACGAGTGCTGTCGCGCCGCTCACTCACCACGGCGAGGCTCGAGTCCGTCGCGCCACACCTCGGGGAGGGCGGCCGGTCGTCCGTCCTCGCCGAGGCGAACCGAGACGGTCGTGCCGGTGGCCACGACCTGGCAGTCGACGGTCAGCGTGTACTCGAGGGTGAAGCTCGTCTCGCCGACGTCCACCGGCCGGACCGCGACCGAGACCGTCTCGCCGGGCTCGACAGGGGACCGGAAGTCGACCTCGAGGTGGCCGACGACGGTTCCGGCCTCCGAGAGGTCCACCTCGAGGACGTCGGCCATGTACCGTCCCTTGGCCTGCTCCATGTAGGAGACGTAGACGGCGTGGTTGACGTGCGCTCGCGGGTCGAGGTCGCGGTACTGCACCTCGATCTCGTGGGTGTACTCGTCGGCGCTCACGCGCGGTGCCACGACGGCGGCCTGTATAGGTGTGCAGGGTCCGGTCGCAGGTCACCGACCCCGTCCCGACCGACGCGATGAACGGACCCCGTCCCGACCGACGCGATGAACGGACCCCGTCCCGACCGACGCGATGAACGGACCCCGCCACCGCGAGACCTCCCCTCGAACACCGACGCGAGGGGGACTCGGGACACGGTTTTATTGGGTGATTGGTCGTAGCGAACGGTGATGTACGATACCGATGTACTCGCCGACCTGCGGGAGCAGCTGGGGCGGGCCGCGGCGTACGACCTGTACCGCGAGGCCTTCGACGAGGCTGACCTCGACCCGGCGGCCGTGGACAGCTGGGAGGCGTTCCAGTCGGTGCCGTTCACCGAGCCGGGCGACCTGAAGGCGGACTTCGACGCGTCGCCCCCGGAGGGGTCGCTGTACACCCCGGGGGCGATGGTGTCCTTCTCGCCGCTCGGCGAGGACCTGAAGCCGATGTTCGACACGGCCGCCGACCTCGCCTACGAGGCGGAGGTGAACGCGGAGGTGTTCCGCCGGGTGGGCATCGAGCCGGGCGACCGCGTGGTCAACACCTTCGGCTACCACCTCTTCGGGACGGGGCTGCTCATCCAGCGCGGCCTCGAGGAGCTGGGCGCGGAGGTCTTCCCGCTCGGGCCGGGCGACTCCGAGCAGGCCGCCGGCGTCATCGAGACGTTCGACGTCGACGCGCTGATCGGCAACCCCAGCTTCGCGCTCAAGGTCGCCGAGGCGGGCGCGTCGGTCGACGTCTTCGTCGGCGGCGGCGAGCCGTTCACCTCGGTGCCGGGCTATCGCGAGGAGGTCAAGGAGGCCCTGGGCTGTTCGACCGCCGTCGACTACTTCGGGACCCGCCACGTCCTCCCCATCGCCGCCGAGACGGCCGACGAGGCCGGCCTCCACGTCGTCTCGGACTACGCGATCGTCGAGATCGTCGACCCGGACACCGGCGAGCCCCTCGACGTCGGCGAGCGCGGCGAGGTCGTCGTCACCCACCGGCGCAAGGAGAGTTTCCCGCTGGTCCGCTACCGGACCGGCGACCTCGCGGAGCTGGAGCGCCGCGGCGACGCGCTCGTCCTCCCCGACGGCGTCATCGGTCGCACCGACGACCTGCTGAAGGTCAAGGGCGTCAAGCTCTACCCCGAGAGCATCCCCGCGGTGCTGGCGGCGTTCGACGACCTGACCGGCGAGTTCGCGCTCCGTGTCACCCGACCGGAGTCGACCGACCGGCTGGAGGTGGTCTGCGAGGGATCCGCCGACGAGGAGGCGCTCGCCGCGGCGCTCGCCGAACGGCTGCTCATCTCCCCCGACGACGTCCGGCTGGTCGACGAGCTCGAGGAGAGCGGCGTCGTCGACGAGCGGTACTGACACGACGGCCAGCGTTCGCGCGCGCCTCTCATGGGGCACGGGGGCGGGGGATCGAGGGATCGAGGGATCAAGGGAGCGCGGGTGGGGGGAGCGCGGGTGGGAGGTAGCGAGGTATCGACCGGCGAAGGTTGAAGCCCCCGTCGGCGGTACCACGGCCATGGCCATCGAGCTCGACGAGGACGAGCGGTGGGCGCTGCTGGAGTCGGCGAAGGTGATGCGGCTCGCGACGGTGGACCCGTACGGCCTCCCCCACGTGATCCCCATCTGGTACCTCCCGGACCGCGAGACCGGGAGCGTCTACTTCTCGACCCCGGAGGACTCCCGGAAGGCCCGGGACGTCGCCGAGACGCCGAAGGCCTCGCTGACCATCGACGAGGGCGTCTCGTACTTCGAGCTCCGGGCGGTCGTCGCGGAGGGCGACGTCTCCAGGGTCGCGGACGAGGAGCGCCGCGACTCGCTGGAGCGCCGGTGGTGTCGACGGTACTTCGACCAGCCCGAGCGTCCCGACTTCATGGAGTTGCTCTACGCGGGCCGGCCGTGGGCGTGGTACCGCGTCGAGCCGTCCCGCTGGATCAGCTGGGACAACGCGAAGATCGACCTCGAACGGCTCCGCGAGGCACGCAGCTGAGGCGGGCGTTCGGGTACGCGGCAGTCGCTCCGCATCAGGTCGTCCGACCGGCCGCCGCCGACGTCGTCCGGAACGTGCGGACGGTGTTCCGCTGGCCAGGCGCGGCGTCGATCGTCTCGAAGCCCCGCCGGGTGAACACCGCCTCCCAGTCGCGGAAGTACAGCGGGAACGCCCCGTCGACGTAGGTGACCTCCGGGGTCGGCCGCTCCGGGTCCTCGCGCCCCTCGTTCTCCGCCGCGACGAGGAGGTCCGTCGTGACGCGCGAGAGGTCCTCGAGGACCCACGCCGCGTCCGGGTGGAGGTGCTGGAGCGTCTCGACCGAGACGACCGCGGCGAACCGGTCGGCGGCGACGTCACCGAGGAGGTCCTCGATCGAACACCGGTAGAAGGTCCCGGCGTCGGCGAGTTCGGGGTAGGCATCGGCCATCACCTCGAAGGCCTCGGGGTTGAGCTCGACCCCCGCCAGGTCGGTGAACCCGTGGTCGTGGAGGTGCGAGAGGTGCCTGCCGGAGCTGCACCCGAGCTCGAGCACCGGGGCGTCCCGCGGGAGGAACCGCTCGAGCGTCCGCCGGATCACGTCACTCGTCTCGTTCGGACCGAGGTGGGCGTAGTACGCGGGCGAGTACGCGCCCGAACGCTCCGCCCACTCGCGCCGAACGGCGTCAGAATCCACGGGTGGTGAGACGGGCGGTGCACGTAAAGGCCCTTTGACCGCGGCGCGTCGGCGGCGGCGGTGGTCAGCGGCATCGGCGGCGACGGTCGGTGACGACGATCGGCGGCGACGGTCGGTGACGACGATCGGCGGCGACGGTCGGTGACGACGATCGGCGGCGACGATGGGTGCGCGTTCCGCAGTGGCCCGCGCTCAGTAGGCGTAGGGCCAGTTGCGGAGGTACTCCTTGACCTTGCCGAGGACGGCCATCAGCCCCTTCGGCTCGACGATCAGGACGATGATGATGATGAAGCCGAAGATGATGGGCCGGATGGCCGTCGCCGAGGGGCTCAGGCCGAACGTCTGGGCGAACGTGATGATCCCGCTGCGCAGGTAGTCCAGCAGGAGCGTCACCAGGCCGGTGCCGATGATCGCCCCCCAGACGTAGCCGAGGCCGCCGAAGATCAGCATGACGTAGTGGTCGATGGTCATCTGGATGGTGAAGAAGTCCACCTCGATGTGCCGGAGGTAGAACGCGTAGAGGCCGCCGGCGACCCCGATGACGAACCCGCCGAGGGAGAACGCCAGGAGCTTGTTGAGGTAGACGTTGACCCCGAGGACCTGCGCGGCGAGGTCGTTGTCCCGGACCGCCTTCAACGAGCGGCCGACGCTCGAGCGACTGATGTTCCACGACAGCAGCGCGACGAGGGTCAGCGACACCAGCGCCAGGTAGTAGAAGGACGCGTCGCCGCGGGTGATCACGACGAAGTCGCCCAGCAGGCCGATCGACCGCGGCAGCGAGTGCCGGGTGCCGCCGTGCAGGATCGACAGCTCGGGGTTCGCGAAGAACCACTCGGCGATGAACTGCAGCGCCAGGGTGGTGATCGCGATGTAGAAGCCCTTGACGCGGAACGACGGCAGGCCGACGACCAGCGAGACCAGGCCGGTGACGACGCCGCCGGCGAGCAGCGCCGGGATCAGCCCGGTGCCGGCGTTGATGAGCCGGGTGGCGGTCCAGGCGCCGATGGCCATGAACGCGCCCTGCGCCAGGACGATCTCGCCGGCGTACCCGAGGATGATGTTGAGGCCGATCACCGCGATGGCGGTGATCATGATGAACGCCATGAACGTCATCTGCCCCCGGCCGATCAGGCCGAGCTCGACCCCGAGGGGGACGAGGAACGGCAGCGGGACGCCGAAGATGGCGACGAGCTTCTCGATGCGCCACCTGACCAGCCCCATCCGCTCCTCGTAGCTGGTGAAGTACTCGCCGGACGGACTATCCCAGAGCGACATGGCGATCACCTCCCGGTCGGGGTCGAGTGGATGCGCTGGGGCGCGCGAGGCGTGTGGATGCACTGGGGCGGCGATCGGTGCGACGGCGTCGTCGTGGGTGTGGCTTCGCGTACGTCATAGTCGTTCGATACGCTCCGTTCCGAAGAGGCCGTACGGGATGACGACGATGACGACCAGCAAGAACAGGAGCGGCAACACCGGGCCGAAGCCCGGCCCGAGGTACGGTTCGATGTAGAACGTCCCGAGCTGTTCGAGCAGCCCCACGACGATCGACCCGATGAACGCGCCGGGGATCGAGTCGAGCCCGCCGAGGATCACGGCCGCCAGGATGACGATCCCGGTGGCCTCGATGGCCATGCCGGCGCCACCACGAGCCATCGCCAGCAGGATGCCACCGATCACCGTGATGACGCTCGAGAGCGTCCAGGCGATCATGATGTTCCGCTCGATCGAGACGCCGAGGGCCATCGCGGCCTGCTCGTCGCTGGCGCTGGCGCGGAGCACCGAGCCCATCACGGTGTACTTGAAGAACGCCATCAGCAGCAGCATCGTCGCGAGCGCGAAGACCACGCCGAGCGCGAACGTGCCTCGCATGGTCACCCCCATCACGAGCGGGACCGAGAAGTCCACCAGGATCGCGTCGGGGTACCCCCGGAACGTGGGTCCGCCGCGGGGGACCATCCTGACCGTCCCCTGGAAGATGCCGATCAGTGCGAGCGTGACGATGATGATCGACAGCACCGGCTCGCCGACGAAGTACCGGAAGATCGCCCGCTCGAGGACGATCCCCAGGGCGACCCCCAGGAGGATCGCCAGGGCGACGGCGGTGAAGGGGCCGACGAACTCGAGGCCGGCGAAGACCACGATGGCGTAGGCGCCGACCAGCGCGATCTGGCCCTGGGCGAAGTTCAGCACGTCCGTGACCTTGTAGATGAGGCTGAAGCCGATGGCCACCAGGGCGTACAGCGACCCCAGGCCGATGCCGGAGACGACGATCTCCAGCGCCAGGCCGACGTTGACCATCAGCGGTCACCTCCGGAAGCCGCCGACCTCGGGCGCAGCGTTGGGGCCGTTCCCGAGGGCGTCGTCGGCCCCGGCCCCGTGGCCGTCGTCGGGCCCGACGCCGAGAGCGTCGTCGGGGCCGGACACGTGGGCGACGTCGGTGCCGGCGACGTGTCCGCCGTCATCGGCCCTCCCCTCCGTCGACGTAGACGATGGGCATCAGCCCGCGGATCTGGTCCTCGCGGCCGTCCTGGTAGGTGATGGTCAGCTCGAGCTCGATCTCCTGGCGCTGGTCGTAGAGCGCCTGGATGAGCTCGTCGTAGCGGTTCGTGACGATCTCCCGCCGGATCTTCCCCGTCCGGGTCAGCTCCTCGTCGTCGGGGTCGAACTCCTTGAACAGCGAGACGAAGTGGGTGATCTCGGTGTCCTCGAGCTTCCCGTTGGTCTCGCGGACGACGTCCGCCAGGAGCTCCAGCACCGCGGGCTTCTGGGAGAGGTCCCGGTAGCCGCTGTACTGGATGTCGCGCTGGTCCGCCCACTCCGCGACGTTGCCGTAGCGGATGTTGAGGATCGCCGCCAGCGACGACTGCCCCTCGCCGACCACCATCGCCTCCTTGATGTAGGGGTTGAACTTCAGCGTCGTCTCGACGCTGATCGGCGCGATGGCGGTGCCGTCGGCCAGCTCCATCACGTCGTCCATCCGGTCGAACACCTTGACGTGGCCGTCCTCGGTGATGGCGCCGAAGTCGTCGGTGTGGAGCCAGCCGCCGTCGATCGCCGAGGCGGTCTTCTCCGGCTGGTTGTAGTAACCCTCCGTGACGACCGGACCCTTCACGACGAGCTCGCCCTCGGGGGTCACGCCCACCTGGACGTTCGGGAACACCTCGCCGGTCGTGTCCGACCGGATGTCGTCGTCGCGGTGCATGGTGACGAACCCGCAGACCTCGGTCTGCCCCCAGATCTGCTTGAGCGGCACCCCGATGGCGTGGTAGTACCGGAAGTGCTCCTCGCCGAGCGGGCCGCCGCCGGTGTAGACGTTCTTGAGCCGCTTGAGCCCCAGGTGGTCGAGGATCGGTCGGTAGACCGTCCAGTAGGCCAGCCGGTGTTTGAGCTGCAGCGACGTCGGGGGCTCCTGGTCCTTCTTCTCGCCGATCTGGTAGTCGGCCCACTCGTGGCCGATCTCCATCGCCCGGTCGTACGCCCAGCGCTTCAGGCGGGTGGTGTTCTCGATCTTCGCCTTGACGTCGGCGACCCAGCCCTCGTAGGCGCCGGGCGACGAGAACATGATCTCCGGGCCGATCTCCCGGAGGTCCTCGTGTTCGGTCTCGGGCTCCTCGGGGAAGTTGACCGTCCAGCCG
>SLIW01000315.1 GCA_007135435.1 Natronomonas sp. | reverse complement strand
GGTCGGCGATCACCTCGACGCGGTCGGGGTCGCCCGGCAGGAGGACCGGCCCCTCGACGTCGCCCTCGGCGAGCTCGAGGTGGTACTGGACGTCGTCGTGGGGATCCTCGCTGTCCGCGGTCGCGGGCGTTCGGCTTTCGTCCTCCCCCTTTCGCTCCCCTGCTTCCTCCCACTCGCCTGCTCCATCCCGCTCCCTTGCTTCGTCTCGCTCGCCCGTCATAGCAGGTCCTCCGGGCCGATGGTGACCGGGAGCAGCTCGCCGAGGGTGTACACCGATCGCTCGTCGTCCTCGTCGCTTCCGGAACGCGGATCGCCGTCGGGGCGCCGCTCGCAGACGATCCGGAGGTCGTCGTCGCAGAACTCCGCCAGCGACTGCCGGCACATCCCGCAGGGCGTGACGCCGTCGCGTGCCGCGGAGCTCACCGCGACCGCAACGAACGAGCGGTGGCCCGCCTCGACGGCCTTCGCCAGCGCCAGCTCCTCGGCGTGGACGCTGTTGGAGTAGTTGGCGTTCTCGACGTTGCAGCCGGTGTGGACCGAGCCGTCGGCCGCCTCGAGGGCGGCGCCGACGTGGTACTCCGAGTACGGCGCGTAGGACCGCTCGAGGGCCTCGCGGGCGACCTCGAGCAGCTCGCTGTCGTCCATGGCGCCCACTCGAACGGCCGGCGCAAATAGTTGGCCCTGTGCGAGGTGCGGATCCACCTCCAGGGATGGGGCCCTGACGCCGGCTCAGGACAACGACGGAGCTCAGACAGGGCGTTCAGCCGTTCCCGGCGGCCGTCGCCTCGATCGCCGTCTCCACGACCGAGATGGCCTCCTCGAGCAGCGTCTCGACGTCGTCGCTCTCGGCGTACACCCGCACGTAGGGTTCGGTCCCGCTGGGCCGGACCAGGATCCACGACGCATCGTCGAACGTCAGCCGGACGCCGTACTCAGTGTCCACCCCGGCGTCGGGGAATGCCTCGGGGAGCGCGGTCTCGAGAGCGGCCATCGCCGGCGTCTTCCGATCGTCCGGGCAGTCGACGCTCACCTTCAGGTACGGCCGCTCAGCGATCGGCGACCGGAGCGATGCGAGCCCGTCGCGGGCGACGAGCGCGCCGACCGTTGCGGCGCTGACGACGCCGTCGATCCACGGACCGGAGGAGGGGTGGATGTGCTTCCACGGTTCGGCGGCGAAGACGACGGAGGTGTCGGCGTCGCCCTCGGCCCGGACAGCCGCGATCCCCTCGTGGAGGGCGCCAAGGCGGATCCGCTCGACGCGACCGCCGGCGTCGGCGACGCGGTCGTCGATCCTGGCCGACGCGTTCGGCGTCGTGACCACGACCGGGTCGGACGCGACCGAGGCGCCGACGTAGAATCCAGCGAGGATCGCGAGCACGGTGTCCTCGTGGACGACGTCGCCGTCGCCGTCCACGAGCACCACTCGATCGGCGTCGCCGTCGTGGCCGATCCCGAGGTCGAATGGGCCGTCGGCGACGAACGCGCGGAGGTCTCGGAGGCTCTCGGGGGTCGGCTTCGAGGGCCGTCCGGGGAAGTGCCCGTCCACGTTGGCGTTGAGGGCGACCACCCTGGCGCCCAGCTCGCGGAGCACCTGGGGCGTGGCGAGGCTCGCCATCCCGTTGCCGCAATCGACCGCGACGGCCAGACCCTCGCAGTCACCGACGGTCTCCAATGCGTAGTCGACGACGGCGGTGCGGTAGGCCGCGAGGACGCGCTCGTCGGTCGCGCTCCCCCAGCGGTGCCACTCGACCGGCGCGAGCTCGGCGTCGACGCGCGATTCGATCGTCCGCTCGGCCTCCCGGTCGTACTCCGTCCCGTCGACGAACAGCTTCAGCCCGTTGTCGGTCGGTGGGTTGTGACTCGCCGTGACCATGATGCCTCGGCGGCCCCGTGAGGCGTGCGCGAGCGCCGGGGTCGGGACCTGCCCCAGGCGGACCACGTCGGCGCCGCCGCTCTCCAGGCCGGCCTCGACCGCCGCGGCGATGGCCTCACCGGTCTCCCGGCCGTCGCGGCCGAGGACGAACTCGTCGCCGTCCTCCGCCGCGGCCCGACCGACCGCGAGGGCGAGCCCCGGGGTCACCTCTTCCCTGGCGTCCCCCCGGATGCCGGCCGTTCCGAACAGCTCCATACACGGATTGCGGGACCGGGCTACTTGAAACGGGTCGTTGACAGGCGGCGCGTCACCGTCGGCAGCCCTCGCACCGCACGTCCGCCTCGTCGGGCTGCCGGCGATCGATCAGGTCATGGGCACGGTGGCTGCGCTCTCGTAGATAAATCGTGGTGTCCGGGGTAGGTGGGGTGCCTCCCGATGGACCCAGGGGATGGGCTCGATGCTAGTGCCGGGTGTGGATTGCAGCGATCGCGGAATCCGACCTCGCCGGACGAATATTCCTCGGCATTCCGCGACGTTCAGATGCGGATGAACGGACGTCCAGGCAGGAGACCAGCCAGGTCCAGGCGGCCGTCAGGCGATGTCGCGGCTGGTGTCGATGTCGACGGTCTCGGAGAGTTCGAGTTTGATGACCTCCGAGAGTGCCTGTCCCCCGCGGAACTTGGGAACGGCCAGTCGATTCTCGATGCGGTCGCCGTTCACCCGTGTCTCGAGCTGGAAGACGATGTCCGCCATGTGCTCGGTGGTGTCCCGGAGGTTCGGAACCTCCCGGCCGTCGAGACAGTGGAGGACCGCGAGCCCTCCCGTGTTGTAGATGTGGTTCTGCAGCTGGTTGACGAAGTTCCGGTAGCGGGGAGGCTCCTGCCGTTCGAGCACGTCGACCGGGTCGATGATCAGGTTCGACTCCTCCGGCAGCGCGGAGACCAGCTTGGAGGCGTTGTCCAGCGGGGCGTCACCGGTGATGTCCCGGACGGTCGGCTCGCCGGTCCGCGTCTGTGACGACTGGATGCTGCTGGTGACCGCGTCGCCGGTCCGGTCGAGCGAGAGGTACAGCGTCCCCCGGGTCGCCGTGAGCTCGTAGAGGAACAGCTCCGCCTGGCTGGCCGGCTGGGCGCACAGGGCGACGATGCTCCCGGCTGGGATGCCTCCGGCCAGCTTCCTGTCAAGGACCTCGATGCCGGTCCGGAGGCGGCTGCTCATAGCTACGCCGTTCGACGAGAGCCTCCTGATTAAAGCTTCTGGCCGCCTCGGCCACTAACTCGCTGATACTCGAGTTCGGGACGTCACGGTTCGGACGTTCCACGAGGGATTTCGGTCGTTCCACGAGGGATCTACCGCTCGGTGCACGACGTCCGGCGCCGGCGGCGGAACCACCGGTGGATTCAGCCACGGTACCACAGTAGCATTTGAGGTGAGGCGATCGGCGGTGCCGGTCTCCTGTCGGGAGATTCAAGAGCGTCCGTGCCGCGGGTACCTCTAATGCGCCACGACCACCTCCTCAGTGCGAAACAACTGTCGCGGGGCGACATCGAGGCGCTGCTCGACCGCGCCGCCGAGATCGCCGCCGACCCTGGTGCGGTCGCCGGCGCCCACGCGGACACGCTGCTCGCGCTGTGCTTCTTCGAACCGAGCACCCGGACGAAGATGTCCTTCGACGCCGCGATGAAGCGCCTCGGCGGGGACACGGTGGACATGGGCGGGGTGGAATCCTCGTCGGTCTCGAAGGGCGAGAGCCTCGCCGACACGGTCCGGGTCGTCGAGGGGTACGCCGACGCGCTCGTCCTCCGGCACCCCTCGGAGGGGGCGGCCAAGTTGGCCAGCGAGTTCGCCGACCTCCCGGTGATCAACGCCGGCGACGGCGCCGGCCAGCACC
Source organism: Natronomonas sp. (assembly GCA_007135435.1). Taxonomy (GTDB): domain Archaea; phylum Halobacteriota; class Halobacteria; order Halobacteriales; family Haloarculaceae; genus Natronomonas. The sequence continues at coordinate 4,498 of SLIW01000315.1, read as the reverse complement.
CGACCCAGACGCTCCTGGACCTCTACACCATCCGGGAGAACGCGGGCCTCGAGGACCTCACCATCGGGATCATGGGCGACCTGAAGTACGGCCGGACGGTCCACTCGCTGGCCCACGCGCTGACGAACTTCGAGGCGAACCAGCACTTCGTCAGCCCCGAGAGCCTCCGGCTCCCGCGTGGGGTCCGCTACGACCTCCACGAGGCCGGCGCGAACGTCAGGGAGCACACGGAGGTGGGCGACGTCCTCGGGAGCCTCGACGTGCTCTACGTGACCCGGATCCAGCGCGAGCGGTTCCCCGACGAGAACGAGTACCGCCAGGTCGCCGGCGAGTACCGCATCGACGCGGCGCTGCTGGAGGCGGCCAGGGACGACCTGACGGTGATGCACCCGCTGCCCCGCGTCGACGAGATCGCCGCCGACGTCGACGAGACCGACCACGCGACCTACTTCGAACAGGCACACAACGGCGTCCCGGTGCGGATGGCCCTGCTCGACTCACTGCTATGACAGATACCGAACTCCGCGTCTCCAAGATCGAAGACGGCACCGTCATCGACCACATCGCCGCGGGCCAGGCGCTGAACGTCCTCGCGATCCTCGGCATCGACGGCACCTCCGGGGAGGGGGTCAGCGTCGGCATGAACGTCCCCTCGAACCGCCTCGGCAGGAAGGACATCGTCAAGGTCGAGGGCCGCGAGCTGAGCCAGAACGAGGTCGACGTCCTCTCGCTCATCGCCCCGGCCGCGACGATCAACATCGTCCGGGACTTCGACGTCGTCGAGAAGCACCGCGTCTCCCGTCCGGAGACCGTCGTGGGGATCCTCTCCTGTCCGAACGCCAACTGCATCTCGACGGCGAACGAGCCGGTCGAGTCCCGGTTCGACGTCCTCGACGACGGCGTCCGGTGTGCCTACTGCGACACCATCATCCGGGAGTCGCTCGCGGCGCACATCAGCGTCGCCTGATCGCTGGCGTCTTCGTGAGCTCGCTGGCCTCGTCGTGTGGTCGCCGGAATCGTCACGTTGATCGCTCGCCTCGTCGCGTTGATCGCCGGCATCGTCACGAGCGGCTACGAGATGGCACGTCCACCCAGGTCCGACGTGATGGCGCGCGGCGAGAAAGGCTATGTCCTCCCCCTTCGTACGCCGTCCCGTATGTCGAAGCGAACGCTGGTCCTCCTCCTCGTCGTGGTCGCCGTGGCGGTCTACGTGAAGCGTCGGTAGGGGATCCACACAGGAGGAGGTCGACGCGGGAACGAGCGGCAGTCGGGCAGACCCGTCTGTGGCTCGCCACCCGCCCCATCTCTGGCTCGCCTCCCGAACGACTTAGGCGGCGGCGGTGCCGACGGGAGGTATGTACGGCGTCGTCACGCGGAACGCCGAGGAGACCGAGTGGGAGGAGTTCGACCTCGCCTTCTACGAGGTGAAGGACGTCACCGGCAGGGCCGCGGCGCCGATCGAGACCGCCGTCAGCATGGTGTCGTGCTTCGGCGACAACGCGGCTGCGGAGGACAACCCCGAGCTCGTGCCGGTCGACCGCGAGGGTCTGCCCGCCACCCGCGACCGGACCTACTTCGACTGGGCCTACATCTGTCCCACCCACGACCGCTACCGGGAGGGGCTCCTGGAGATCGTCGAGGACGCCGCCGCGGTCACTCCCGACGTGCGCCTGGACGACGTCGGCTTCCCCCGACCGGAGTTCTGCCACTGCGAGCGATGCGACCAGCGGTTCGAGGCCTGGGTCGACCGGCGGTCGGACGTCGAAGACGGCGACGCGTCAGGGTCGTCGACCGACGGCGCTCGCTTCGAGTGGCGCGCCGAGGTGATCACCGACTTCGTCCGCGAGGCGACCGACCGGATCCCGGGGAAGACGTACCTGACCCTCTACCCCGACCCCTACGAGGGCCACCTCTACGAGCGCGCCGGCATCGACCTCGCGGCCCTCGAGCCCCTGGTCGACGAGTTCGTCGTCCCGCTGTACGACATCCACTACGGGACGACCTACTGGCTCGAGATCATCGCGAGCGCGTTCGCGGACCGCCTCGAGACCCCGCTCAGCATCGAGCTGTACGCGGTGAACGTCGACGTCGACGCCCTCATCCACGCGACCGAGGTGGCCGCCGCGTACGGTGAGGCGGTCCTGTTCGGCTACGACGCCTCCAACGCCCGCGCGGCGCTCCGCCGGATGGATGCCGACTCGCGCGATGGCGTCGAGTGGTGAGCGCGCCCCCTCGAGGGCATCGAGTGGTGAGCACGTCCCCTCGAGGGGATCGAGCGGTGAGGTCGTCCCCTCGCGGCGGGCCTGCAGCTCTGGCCAGACCGGTCAGGACATCGCCCGCGCGGCGTCGATGACGTCCTCGCGGTCGCGGGTGTCGGCCGGGAGGCCGTCCATCTGGAACCAGCGCGCCTCGCTGATCTCCCCGTCGGGATCCGACACGCTCGGGTCGGTCGAGGGCGCGCGGGCGCCGAACACCGGCAGGACGCCCCAGGTGTCGCAGCCGCTGCAGCTGATCTCGACGCGGGTCAGCATCGCGAGGCCGTCGTAGCTGGCGTCGACCCCGGCCTCCTCTGCCAGCTCGCGCCGGGCGGCCTCCCGGAAGGACTCCGAGCCGTCGATCCCGCCGCCCGGGAGCACCCACATGTCGACCCCCTCGTGTCGCACCAGGAGGAGGCGATGGTCCGGGTCGATCACGAGCGTGTGGGCGCCGTAGGGTGCGCCGCTGCGGCGGATCCGCTCGGCGAGCGTCCGGAACCGGCCTCGGGAGACGTGGCGGTGGTAGGTCCGCTCGAGGTACTCCTCGTAGGTCTCGGTGACCCGGTGGTACGCCTGGGCCGCCTCCTGGGAGGCCTCGTCGGCGAGGTACCACAGGCCGTCGACGGTCGTCATCGGTCGTCGCGTCGGTGATGTGCGGTCGGCGGGCGATCGAGCGAGTCGTGGGACGTACCGGTCATGAGCGTGCGTTGGTCGGCCCTCCGCAAAAGTCGTTCGAAGGTGCCGGGACCGACCGGCAGGGGGCTCGACCACCGGTCGCCGGTCAGCCATGGCGTGACGAAACGAGGACACGATGGAGCGAAGAGGCGACCAGAAGAGGAAGCGTTGGAGCGACGACGTGACCAGAAGGGGAAGCGTTGGAGCGACGACGTGACCAGAAGGGGAAGCGATGGCGCGACGACGCGACGAAGCGACGGGCTTTTTCCCCGGCACGGAGAAGTCCGCGTATGGCCTACGAGAAGGGAGACAGCGTCGTCTTTCACGACAAGCACAGCGAACACGACGGCGAGGTGGGCGAGGTGACGCAGGTCTCGGAGACCATGTTCGGCGACAGCACCTACATCGTGCAGTTCGAGGAGGGCCAGGAGGCGGGCATCCCGGAGGACGCGCTCGAACCGGCCGAGGAGGCCGATGAGGACGCAGAGGACGAAGATGACGCCGGGGACGCCGACGCCGACGCAGCCCACGGCGACGACGACGAGGACTGAGGGACGCCCATGAGTTCGGTCCCCTTCCACTACGTCGACCTCCGGACGTTCTGCTACGCCACGGAGGACGAACGCCGGGTGGAGGGGGCGCTACGCACGTTCCTGCCGGAGGACGTCGAACTCGAGCGCGAGACGACCGAGGGCCACCACGGCGATCGGATCCTGGTGCTGTCCGTCCGGCTGGAGCGCGCGGACGAGATGCGGCACGTGTTCGGGAAACTGGCGGAGCTGGCGTCGTTCGACCGCCTGATCGCGGAGCTCAACGACCGGATCGACGAGGACTGCGCGTTCTTCGTCCAGCTCGACAAGCAGGCGGCGTACAACGGAGAGGTCGAACTCGGTCGCGGTATCATGCTCCGCGGGAAGGTCGAGGCCTACCCGGCGAAGAAGGAGCGTGCCGTCGAGGCGGCAACGGAGGCCCTGGAGGCCATCCAGGCCGGCGAGTTCGCCTGAGGCGACGTCCCGGTCCCCTGTTGACCGTTCTCCTGCGATTCACCGCTCCGTCACCTCCATCTCCCCGTCATTTCTCCCGGCTCTCTCTGTTTCCGTGTACCAGCCACCGTACCGTGACCGACCCCACCTCTCGTCGAGCGTAAGCGCCGCCGTGTCCCGCACCATCGGAGTTCAGGGCGGCTCGGGTTCCTCATCCGACGGTGACGGGCACCACAGTCCAGCGAGGACGACAGCGAGTAGCCCGAAGTAGGTGAGGAGCCCCCAGACGAGTGCCGTTACGACCCTGGGCGCGCGCCGGATACCAAGGATACCGATGGCGACGACGGAGACCAGCGACGCCGTCGGCACGCCCCGGCGGTTCCACAGCGGGAGGAGCCGCTCCGCGTACCGGACGAACACGGCCTCCAGGAGGAGTGCACCACCGACGCCGACGCCGATCGCTTCCGGATCGCGGTGCGATCGCCGGTCGCCCGTCACTCGACTCGCGACGAGCAACACGACGAGGCCCACGGCCGCCAGCAGTCCATCCCTGTGTCGCGGATCCACAGTGGTGGTTGTGGTGTC
>SLIW01000352.1 GCA_007135435.1 Natronomonas sp. | reverse complement strand
GTCGCTCGTCACCTCCGGCTGCGTGATGGCCCGGAAGTGCCACGAGAACACCTGCCCCGTGGGCGTCGCGACCCAGCGGGAGGACCTCCGCGAGCGCTTCCCCGGCGAGCCGCAGCACGTGGTGAACTACATGACGTTCATCGCCCAGGAGCTCCGGGAGATCATGGCCGACCTCGGCTTCCGGAGCGTCGAGGAGATGGTCGGCCGCGTCGACGTCCTGCGCCAGCGCGAGGACGTCGCCCAGGAGAAGGCCCGCAAGCTGGACCTCTCGGCGGTCCTCGCCGAGCCCGCCGGCGACGCACGCACGAAGACCCGCGCACAGACCCACGAGATCGACGGCTCGCTGGACTGGGGGCTCATCGAGGAGGCCGGACCCGCACTCGAGACGGGCGAGCCGGTCCACCTCGACCGGGAGATCTCGAACGCCGACCGTGCGGTGGGGGCGACGCTCTCGAACCGCATCTCGCGGCGGTACGGCGGCGAGGGGCTCCCGGCCGACACGATCACCGTCGACTTCGGCGGCACCGCCGGCCAGAGCTTCGGGGCGTTCCTGCAGGACGGCGTCACGCTCCAGCTGACCGGGACCGCCAACGACTACGTCGGCAAGGGGCTGTCGGGCGGCAAGGTCGTCGTCAACACGCCCGACGACGCGCCCTACGAGCCCGAGGAGAACATCCTGATCGGCAACGTGGCACTGTACGGGGCGACCCAGGGCGAGGCGTACATCAACGGCAAGGCCGGCGAGCGGTTCGCCGTCCGGAACTCGGGGGTGAAGGCCGTCGTCGAGTCCGTCGGCGACCACGGCTGTGAGTACATGACCGGTGGCGTCGTCGCCGTCCTCGGCGAGACGGGCAAGAACTTCGCCGCCGGCATGTCCGGCGGGATCGCCTACGTCCTCGACCGTGAGGGCGACTTCGAGGAGAAGGTCAACCACGGGATGGTCTCGACGTCCAGCGAGCTCGACAGGAAGGACCGCGAGATGCTCCGCCGGCTGGTCGAGAACCACGTCGCCTACACGGACTCCGACCGCGCCGAGTACGTCCTCGCCCACTGGGACGAGGAGGTCGAGAAGGTCGTCAAGGTCATGCCCGACGCCTACGCGGCCGTCATCGCGGAGCGCGAGGAGAGCGACGTCCGGAACGCTCTCCCGGCGTCGGCGACCCCCGACACGAGCGCGGACCGGGCGGGCCACGTCGTGGGCGACGACTGAGCGGCGTCGCGCCGGGACATCGGCTCGCGTCCCGGGTGCAGACCGAGCGTCGTCGCAGGACCGCCGCGCCGCCACCGTCCCTCGGCGCGGGAGTCGGCTCGACCATTTATGTCCGCGGCCCGCCTATCCCGCCTGTGCCCATCCGACGGTTCCTCAGAGCGAGCGTCCCGGAGTCACGGCTGGAGGCCGTCGCCCGGGAGGTCGTCCGCCGTCACGACCGTCGTCACGACCACCGTCACGACCGTCGCCACGACCCCCGCCACGAGAGCCGACGCGGTCACTCCGTCGGGGTCACCCCGGAAGCTGGCGTGGACGAGGCCGAGGACCAGGACGGGGAGGGTGAGGGGGACGGGAACGAAGACAGGGACGGAAACGGGAACGGGAACGGGAACGGGAACGGGAACGGGGACAGGGATGCGGCTCCGGTCGACTTCGAGTGTCTCGATGCGGACAACTGGCTGTCGGTGCCCTTCGTCGTCGAGGACCGTTGGTTCGTGAAGGTGATCGCCGACCAGCACACCTTCGTCCACGCGGTGTTGACCACCGGGCGGAACCTCGGGGCGTTCTCGGCGGGGACCGAGGGCTTCTTCGAGCGGTTCTCGACGCCGCTGGAGATGGCCGAGCACGAGCTCGAGGCGACCCGGCAGATGCGCGAGATCGGCGTCGATGCCCCCGAGCCGATCGAGGCGTTCGAACACGACGGGCTCGGGGTGGTCGTCCTCGAGTTCCTCCCCGAGTTCCGGACGCTCGACGAGATCCCGGCCGCGGACGTCGAGCGGTTCGTCCCCGACCTGTTCGGGAACCTCTCGCGGATGCACGCCGCCGGCCTCGCCCACGGCGACCTGCGGGCCGAGAACGTCCTGGTCGCGCCGGACGAGACTGGCGTCGAGACCCTGTACTTCATCGACGCGACACGGGTCAGCCGCGAGTCCGGCGCCGCCGACGACGCGACCGCCTACGACCTGGCGTGTGCGCTGGCCTCGCTCGCCCCGACGATCGGCCCACGGGCCGCGGTCGAGGGCGCCGCCCAGTTCTACTCGATGGAGGACCTGCTTGCGGCACGCGAGTTCCTCGACTTCGTCAACATGCGCCCCGACCACGACTTCGAGAGCGCGACGGTCAAGGGCGAGATCGAGCGGGCCGCGACCGAAGCGGTCTCGTGAAGCGAAGCTGTCTCGTAAGGCGAAGCGATCGCGTGAGGCGAAGCCATCGCGTGAGGCAATGTCTCCAGAGGTACTGGTCGTGCTGCGGGCGCAATCCGACGCAGCCTCGTGCGCGATTCTCGTTCCGCAGACTCGCCGTACGGTCCCACCGCTCGGGATCGGTCGGTATCCCCGCTAACGCCGGCGTACAGGGGACCTATTCCTCGTCGTCGCCGTCCTCGTAGTGCTCGTCGATGAACTCGTGGGCCTCCTCGAGGATCTCGCGCGGCCCGTCCTGGGTGATGGTGTTGATGGCCTGTTCGTAGTCGCGCCACTGGAGGTCGCGGTGCTCCGAGGAGAGCTCAGCCGACGCCTCGTAGGACTTGGCGACGAAGAGGTGGACCGTCTTGTGGATCGTGTTGCCGTTCGCCTCGAACACGTAGTCGTAGTCTTCGCGGAAACCGTCCAGCAGCCGGAACTCGTCGATCCCGGCCTCCTCTTTCACCTCGCGGATGGCCGTCTGCTGCAGCTCCTCGTCCCCCTCGACGCCCCCCTTCGGGAACTCCCAGTCGCCCGGGCGGGACTTCAACAGCAGGTACTCGCGACGGCCACGCGTATCGCGAAAGAGGATCGCTCCCGCGCTCGTGGCATCTATCATTACTCCGACGTAGTCGGTCGCCCGATAAATGGATATCGGACCCAGCGTCCCGCACACGGCGACGGAATGGCCTCGCGAGGTACGCTGCGCGTCGGTGGAACGGCCCCGGGGAGCGCGGACCCGATGGCGCGCCAGCCGAAGGGTGCACCAACCAGGGGGAGGGCCAGCAAGAGGGTGGGCCAGCAAGAGGGTGGGCCAGCGATAGGGAGCGCCAGCGATAGGGAGGGGCAGCAATAGGGTGGGCCAGCCAGAGAGAACCCTAACCAGAGCGAGCGCCAGCAAGGGGGCACGGGTGGGCCCCCGGCGGATAGGTGCGTTTTTGCCGCTGGAGCGACCACGGACGTACATGCCGTTCGTCACCACCCTGACGCTCCAGAGCGGGGATCGACACCTGCTCGAGCGCGTCGCGGGCGACATCAAGGCGCGCGCCGAGCGGAAGGGTGCCGAACTCCGCGGCCCGCACGCGGAGTCCCCGGTGGACCTGTCGGTGCCGCAGGCCAAGCGGCTCGACGACGAGGGCGGCCGCTTCGAGCCGTGGCGCTACACAGTCTACGCTCGGACGATGGAGATCGTCGGCCACGACGCCTTCGCCCGCGACGTGACCGAACGGGAGTACCCCGACGGCATCCACCTCGGCGTCGACGTCGAGCGCGTGTCGGCACCCGGGAGCCGGTAGACACGGGACCATGGAGGTCGACGTCCTCGGCGACGCCATCGAGATCGACGAGTCGTACGTGGTCGAGACGCCAGCCGAGATCGAGCGCCAGGTCCGCGAGTACGAGCGTGGCGATCGGCGTACCTTCGACCTCGACGTCTCGTTCCCGGACGGCCTCACCGGCGACGTGATGCGGGCGATGGCGGCGATCCCCTACGGCGAGACGCGCACCTACGGCGAGATCGCGGCGGAACTGGGCAGTGCACCGATCGCCGTCGGCGGGGCCTGCGGGCGGAACCCCATCCCCGTCGTCGTCCCCTGCCACCGGGTGGTCGGGAGCGACGGCGGGCTCCGGGGGTACTCCGCGGCCGACGGCGTCGCGACGAAGCGCCGGCTGCTCGAGCTTGAAGGCGCGATCGGGGAACGTCCAGGAGCCGGTCGGGCTGACGGCTCGCAGACTCCCTGAGCGGATCGACCTCGAGATCGCTCCCCCGAACGACCAGCTGTGCGGTTCGCCATACTAATCACCTTCATACTCACCGACATATTGGCCGTACAAGTCCTACCCCCAACGTCCAGCGTTGAATCTCCCACCGCAGTTCGTTCTACCCCGGCTCCCATGCATCGTCCTGACGCCGCAAGCCACCGTTAGCTGCCACGCTGGTGACCATCCACGGGGGACCTGTCGTGACAGACCCGTTCCACCGGGGTGACGGCGAGGCTCACTCCCCGTTCCTGGACCACGTCCGGGGTTCGGCCTCGACGCCGGGGTCGTATCGATGGCAACGGACCGTTCGATCCGACTCGACGACGGCGATCGGCTCCGCTCGCTCGCAGACGCTGGGGACCGTCTCCGCGAGGCGACGGTGGGCGGCCTCGAGGTCTCCATGTACGATCGCCGAGACGGCGTCGGCCACGGCACGCTCGACGGCGTCGTCCGGCAACCTGTCGGGGAGGGCGAACGCCTCGCGCACTGTCGCCGGAGTGACGGCGGCGTCCTCGCTCCCGTCGTGGCCGATCCCGTCCGGGAGTTCGCCCGCCGCGACCGAGAAACGGAACCGTGCGACCCGCTCCCAGAGGTCCGCCGGGAGGTCGACGTCGTCGGGGCGGATCACCTCCGGGCAACGGGTGTGGAAACGGCATCCGCCCGGGGGATCCGCGGGGTCGGGAACCGTGTCCGTCAGCGGTCGCGAGCGCCCGCGGTCGGTCGGGTCGAGGCTCGGGACCGAGCCGAGCAACACGCGGGTGTATGGATGGGCCGGGGAGGCGAGTACGGTGTCGATCGGTCCCTTCTCGACGATCTCCCCGAGGTACATCACCGCGACGCGATCGCAGAACCGGCGGACGACGTCGACGTCGTGGCTGATGAACAGCACGGAGACGTCGAACTCGCGTCGCACGTCGTCGAGCAGTGCCAGGACGTCCGCCTTCACCCGGGCGTCGAGCGCGCTCGTCGGCTCGTCGGCCACGATCAGGTCGGGGTCTGGGACGAGCGCGCGGGCGATCGCGAGCCGCTGCTTCTCGCCGTCGGAGAACTCGTGTGGGTACCGGTCGGCGTCGGAGGCGGACAGCCCGACGCGCTCCAGCATCGACTCGACGAGCCGCCGACGGCGGGTCTCGTCGTCCATCCCGTGGAGGACGAGCGGTTCGGCGACCGCCTCGCCGACGCGCATCCGCGGGTTGAACGCCTCGTTGGGGTCCTGGACGACGAGCTGGGTCCGTCGGCGGAACGCCCGGAGCGCCGCCCCCGAGAGCCGCATCACCCGGTCGCCGTCGAACCGGATCTCCCCGCCGGTCGGCTCCTCCAGCCGGAGGATCGACAGCGCCGTCGACGTCTTGCCACAGCCGGACTCGCCGACCAGCCCCAGCGTCTCGCCGCGGCCGATCGAGAAGCTCACGCCGTCGACCGCCCTGACCCGACCGACCTCCCGCCGGAGCAGCCCCTTCCTGATGGGGTAGTGGACCTCCAGGGACTCGACCTCGAGGAGTGGCGAGTCCTCCGGTGTGTCCGCTCCTTCCGAGGCAGCCGTTCCACCGGGATGCGAGTCAGTCATCGTCCCCCTCCGCCGCTTCCGGACGAGACGCGCGTCCGGCCTCCAGGACGGGCCCCGGATCTCGGCCATCCGCGTAGTAGACGCACGACGCTGCGTGGGTCGCGGCGTTCTCGACCGGATACGCCCGCGGTTGTTCGGGACCCCGACACGCCTCGATCGCGTGGGAGCACTGCCCGCGGAAGCGACAGCCGTCGGTCGGGAGGTCCCCACGCGGGGTCCGTTGCGTTCTGAAAGTGGTCCCGTCAGACCGGGAAACGGTCCCGTCAGGAGGAGAGGCCGTCGCGTCCGGACGCCGCTGGGGCCGATCCCCGCCTGACCCACTCCCGTCGTAGCTCGCGAACAGGGCCTGCGTGTAGGGGTGGGCGGGACGCTCGAAGACCTCCTGGACTGGGCCCCGCTCGACGATCGTCCCGCCGAACATCACGAGCACCCGGTCGGCGAGGGCCGCCACGACGCGGAGGTCGTGGGTGACGAGCAGCACCGCCAGGCCGTCGTCGACCAGCCCCCGGAACAGCTCGATGAGGCGCGCCTGGACGGTCACGTCCACGGCCGTCATCGGTTCGTCGGCGACCAGCAGGTCCGGCTCGGCGGCCAGTCCGATCGCGATGGCGACGCGCTGTCGCATCCCCCCGGAGAACTCGTGGGGGTGATCGTCGAGACGCGTCGCGGGCCGGGGGATGCCGACCGAACCGAGCAGCTCGATCGCCCGCTCGCGGGCGCGGTCGCGGCCCACTGGTCGGTGGATGCGGATCGCCTCGACGATCTGCTCGCCCACCGGGTATACCGGATCGAGCGCGTGCTGTGGGTTCTGGAAGACGTGGCCGATGCGGTCGCCCCGGACACGCCGCAGTCGCGACTCGTCGCCGAGGATGGACGTCCCATCGAACCTGACCTCCCCGCCCAGTATCTCGGCTGGCGGTCGCGGGACGATGCCGGTCAGCGACTGGCAGGTGACGCTCTTGCCGCTCCCCGACTCGCCGACGAGACAGACCGTCTCGCCACGGTCGACCGCGAAGCTCACGCCGTCGACGGCCCGGACGGGGCCCCCATCCGCCCGGATGTACGTCCGGAGGTCCGTCACCGAGAGGAGCGGCTCGTCGCGCTCGCCGTCGTCGTGGACGCCGAACCGTGTGGGCGCCGCAGACCGTCGCTCTCTACGTGGCGGATCGTCCACGGACATCACCGCCCACCCCGTGGATCGAGGGCGTCGCGCAGCGCATCGCCGACGAGCTTCAGCGACGTCAGCGTCAGCATCAGCGCGATCGCCGGGAACGTCGAGATCCACCAGACCTGGTGTGCGTGCATCCGGAATTTCTGTCCGCCCCTGGCGTCCAGTCCCTCGGCGATGATCGAGCCCCACGAGTACAGCTCGACGTGGTGGAATCCGAGGAAGGCGATGCCGGCCTCGACGAGGATCAGCAGGGCGAGGAGCTGGAACAGCGCGGGCATCAGGGTGTTCGTGATGTTCGGCAGGACGTGGCGCCGCGCGACGTACAGCTCCGGGGCGCCGAGGCTCCGGGCGACGAGGACGTACCCCTCCTCGCGCCGCTGGAGGGTCTCGCTGCGGACCAGCCGGGCGATGCCGCCCCAGCTGAGCAGGCCGAACGTCACGAGCAGCAGCCACAGCGCGGGTCCCCAGTACATGTAGCCGACGAAGTAGACCATGATCGCCGGGACGCAGAGCTGCACGTCGACGTAGGTCATCAGCAGGTCGTCGAGCCGGCCGCCGCGGAGCCCGGCGACGACGCCGACGGCGGCGGCCAACGGGAAGACGAAGGCGAGGATGAACACCACGATGTACAGCGACACCCGCGCGCCGAGAACGAGCAGGTGGACCACGTCGTGGCCCCGGTCGTTCGTGCCGAGCGGATAGGTGAGCGACCCGTGACAGTACCGGCTGACACCCTCCCCGTGGGTGACGGCGCCGAGGCACTCGCCGGTCCAGCCGGTCCTCGTCGTGAACCCGATCGGGGCGTGGAAGGCGTGGTCGAAGCGGAGGAGCTGCGGGCCGATCACGAACGGCCCGAGGGCCCCGGCGACGAAGGTAGCGCCGAGGAAGACGGCGCCAGCGGCGTAGATGCGCCGCGAGGTGAGGGAGGCGATCAGCCGACGGGTCGACCGCCGGTCCCTGGCCGCCGGGATGGCGCCGTACGCGAGCAGGACCACCAGCCCGAACAGCAGCATCCAGTCGACGGGGCGAACGTTCCAGGTCCCGACGAGGTAGACGTGTGCCACGTAGGTGTCGTAGAGGATCAGGGCCACGACCAGGGCGAAGCCGGCGAGGAGGGTGACCCGTTCGGCGGTGAGGATTCGACGGGAGGGTTCGATCTCGGACCACGCTACGTGGTCGTCGAGGGGGCGGCCAGGAGGGTCGCTCATGGAGGGATGTCGGCAATCCGGCACCACCCATAATATATGTATGCACTAGGCATCCGACAAACACCGGGTCGTCGGTACGTTCCTGGCGAGTGTTACGTGCTGGCCCGTGGGGGTGTTCTTCCCCGTCCGACCCGCACGACACGATCGGCCGACTCGACCCGAACAACTGACTCGACCCAACTCGTCC
>SLIW01000183.1 GCA_007135435.1 Natronomonas sp. | reverse complement strand
GGACAGTTCAGAATTCACCTCGATGAGGGCTACGGCATACAGATCGAGACTGTCGAGAAGGAGCTGCGTGAGCTCCGGGCGCGGGCGGACGAGATCGAGGCAGGGCTCCGCCGGGTGGACAAGGTTGGGGAGATCCGGGAAGTTATCGGCTGGTCGTGTCGTCAACTCGCTGAAACACTGCGCCGAGAGACCTCCGACTCGATACACTACGCTGAAAACGGAGGGTACGACGCCGACCGACGCAACAGGATGGCTGAACGGGCGCGGAGAGCTGTGCGCGACGCGCTCGCGGAGTTCGACCGTCGGGCCGACGCGCTCGAGAAGCGATGTGAGCTTCGATACTACCGCGTGCGTGAGGTTGAGATTGTCCCGAACGAGGGGGAACACGCCTGTGAATGGGTTTACGATGTGACTGTGGAGCCGACGAACACCTTCGTTAGCCAGGGTGTCGTCCTCCACAACTCGGTCTCCATCTCGAAGGCAGGGATCAACGCGACCCTCAAATCCAGGTGCTCGCTCCTCGGCGCGGCGAACCCGAAGTACGGCCGCTTCGACCAGTACGAGTCGATCGGCGAGCAGATCGACCTCGAGCCGGCGCTCGTCTCGCGGTTCGACCTCATCTTCACGGTGACCGACCAGCCCGACGCGGATGAGGACGCCGCCCTCGCCGAGCACATCATCCAGACGAACTACGCGGGTGAGCTCCACACCCACCGCGAGCACACCGCGACCTCGAACGTCAGCCAGGAGGAGGTCGACAGCGTCACCGACCCCGTCGAACCGGCCATCGACCCCGAGCTGCTGCGGAAGTACATCGCCTACGCCAAGCGGAACTGCTTCCCGACGATGACCGAGGAGGCGAAGACCGAGATCCGTGACTTCTACGTCGACCTCCGCTCGAAGGGCGCCGACGAGGACGCGCCGGTGCCGGTCACTGCGCGAAAGCTCGAGGGGCTCGTACGGCTGGCGGAGGCCTCGGCGCGGATGCGGCTGTCGGACCGCGTCGACGAGGAGGACGCCAGGCGCGTGATCGAGATCGTCCGGTCGTGTCTGAAGGACATCGGCGTGGACCCGGAGACCGGCGAATTCGACGCCGACGTCGTCGAGACGGGGCGCTCGAAGAGCCAGCGCGACCGGATCAAGGACCTCAAGAGCCTCATCCGGGAGCTGCAGGACGACTACGAGGAGGGCGTCCCGCGAGAGGCGCTGCTCGACGAGGCCGAGGAGATCGGGATCGAGCGCTCGAAGGCAGAACACGAGATCCAGAAGCTCCGCAACCAGGGCGAGGTGTACTCGCCCAGCGGGGACAACCTGCGGGTCGTGTGAGGGATGGACCGCATCGCCGCACTCAGGCAGATCGAGGACGCGCTCGCCGACCTGGAGGCGGGCGAGGCGGACCTGGCTGCGTGCGAACGACGGATCCGGGCGACCGTCCGGACGTTCGCGACGGAGTTCGACGGCGAACTCGCCGCCTACCGGGACGGGACGGGGACCGTGGTCGTGGCGCGGTCGGCCCGCGAGGCGTACGAACGGGTCCGCGAGCTGACCGACGCGGAGGACCCGACGGTCGAGCGCCTCGAGTGACCGTTAATTTTACTACACCTTCATCGGAGTAAACACCCGTGCTGCTCGTCGTGACGTACTCGAAGTCCGCGAGGACGTCGCTGCGGAACGCCTGCCGAGCCCACGAGGAGTGCGTCGTCCGGCGATTCGGTCGCGCCGCCCTCCTCGAGGAGACGGGCTACGGCGCGTTCCTGGCGCTCCGCCTGCGCGAGAAGCATCCCGACGACGTCCAGCTCGAGCGGACCGAGCCGTTCAACGAGTTCCGGGACGTGCCGGCGCCCGTCCGGGAGGCGGCGGTGGCCTACGAGCGGCGGAGGGATCCGAACACGCCGTACGCGAAGTTCGCCGTCGGGACGCCCCACCCGACGCCGTCGGAGCTCGAGCGGCTGTCGCTGTGACGCTCTACGGTCACGTCTCGGTCGTCGCTCCCGGCATGCCCCTCGACCGGCAGCAGGCCCTCGCTGCGGCGGCGCGCTCCCTGGGCGGGTCCGCGAGCGTGGACGCCGAGTTGCGAACCGCACGCGCGGAGCTGACGACACTCGACGAGCCGGTGCCGGGGCTCGCGGACGCGCGCCGACGGGTCGCCGAGACCGAGGCTGTCCTCGAAGAGAAGCGCGAACGGGTCGCGACGCTTCGTGGCCGGCTCCAGGAGAGCGGCGAGCCGGGGGTCGCCGAGACCTACCGGGAGGAGATCCGTCGCCTCTCGGAGGTGGAGACCGCCCACGTCGCCGCCACGGAGGCTCTCGAGGACGCGCGAGGGCGGGCTCGCCGTGCGTGGGACGCTCGGGAACGACGCCTGCGCATCGAGGACCGCATCGACGCCCTCGAGCGCCGGGCCAGGGAAGAGCTCGCGGCCGCGATTCGACCGGACGTCGACGAGGCAGTCGCCACGACCCCCGGGAGCGAGGCGTCGTCCTACGAGGCGGCCGACCCGGTGACCGCGGCGCTGGCGCTCGTCCGCGTCGGTCGCGTCCGCCCGCCGATCGTCCTCGCGTGTCGCCGGTTCCCAGACGCGCCGACCGCCGAGACGTGGCTCGGGTGTCCCGTCCATCGGCTGTGATTTATGGCCGAAGCCGCCACCATCGACGGCATGCCCTCGCTCGCCATCGACCCGATCCGGATCGACGGGGCGACCCTCGTCCAGCTGGTCGTCGCGGCCGATCGCCCCCACCGCGTCAGGATCGAGAGCCGCCTCGAGGGGCCGGTCTGGCCACCCCTGACCGACGGACGTCCAGCGGCCGGATGGGACGACCGCGGCGTCACCTTGACGGTGGAGCCGGGGCTGACCCCGCTGGGCTTCGCGGCGCCCGGAACCCAGTCCGCGACTGACTCGCCGGTCGCGGAGATCGTCGAGGCCGATCCCGTCTCGAGCCGCCCGGCGGGCGTCGAGACGTGGTTCCGGGAGATCGAGGCGCGCCTCGAGCTGGCCGAGGAGATAGACGCGGCGGGGGACCTCCCGTCGGCGGCGGCCGCGCTCGCCGGCGTCGGGGGATTGGCGGCCGCAGAGTCCCTGGCGGCGGACCTCGAACGGGATGCGAAGGTGCTATCGCGGCTCTCCATCGCGCCCGAGGACCTCCGGACGCGGACCGCCGCGGTGGATATCCCGACGACGACATTCGCCAGGGTGGCCGGGCGGTCCGTGCGGTGATACACCGGATCTTGGGCACCGGGTGTCGACAGAAGGTACAGGAGCGGACGGAGTGTCGAAGATCGTGAGCCCGCCACATCGAGATCGAAGGTTCGGTGTGATTCGTCCCCCACCGTGCGATCGGTGGCTCGGTGTGCTGATGTGCCGCCAGAGGCAGATCAGGCTCCAGGCTACGCAGGCCGGTGGCGGGTCGACTCGCCGAACTCGGGGGCATCGCCAGACTCGCGTTCGTCGACGGCCTCGCGGTCGGCGCCAACCTCGTGATCGTCGACGGCCTCGCGGTCGGCGCGTTCCTCGCGCTCCCGGAGGTCGCGGTACGTGTTTCGGACGGTGACCGTCGAGACACCCGCGACCTCGCCCACCGCCTCCTGGGTGAGGTCGTGTCCTGCCTCAACCGCGGCGGTGTACAGGCACGCCGCCGCCACGCCCCCTGGGTTCCGTCCGGCGACCAGCCCGGCCTCACGGGCCTCGTCGACCAGCTCCCTGGCGCGCCGTTCGATCGCGGCGGGGAGGTCGAGCTTCGAGGCGAAGCGCGCCAGGTACTCACCCGGATCGATGGGGCCCGTCCGGAGGCCGAGTTCGCGGTTGAGCGCCGCGTAGGCCACCTTGAGCTCGTCCTCGTCCGCCGCGGCCGCCGCGGCGATCTCCTCGATCGTCCGCGAGACCGAAGCCGTCCGGCAGACGGCGTAGACGGAGGCGGCGGCGAACCCCTCGATCGACCGCCCCTGGAGCAGGTCCGCCTCCTGGGCCGACTCGAAGAGGACGCACGCCTGCTCGCGGAGCGAGTCGGGCAGCGACAGCTGGCCGGTCAGTCTCCGGATCTCGGTGAAGGCGTACACCTGGTTGCGCTCGCGCTTCGAGGCGATCCGCGCACGATTGTGCTGGGTCCGCATGCGGGCCACCCGGCGACGCTTCCGACCCTTCAGGCGCGTCGACCGGCAGATCTCCGTCGACAGCCCCCGATCGTGTCGCGAGCGGGTCAGAGGGGCGCCGCAGCGTTCGGGGTCGGTCGCGTCGTCGGGGAACGACCGCCACTCCGGGCCGCGGTCGATGGCGTCCTCCGCGACGACGAGACCGCAGTCGTCGCAGACGGTCTCGGTGCCGCCCTGGCGGAGCCGCCCCTCGCACTCGGGGCAGGTGCGCTGGCTGGTTGCGCTCATCACGGTCGAAGATGCGTCGCGAACGGGTTTTAAAATCGTGACGGTCGGGGCGGAACGAAGCCCGGGCCCGGAGTCGAACGTACCGGTGACCGGTACGTTCCAATCCCGGTGGCGTCGTGTTCGTTCCGCACCGGCGAAAGTTTAACAAAGGTTGCCGGACCAGCCGCGCGTATGGGGCTGTCGGACCTCGCTGCGGACCTGACCGTCACGACGGAACAGCGCGAGCGCGGCGTGGCTGTCGTCGACGGGACCGACGCGTCCCTCGCCGAACGGTTGACCCCGTTCGCGGACGAGTTGCCCTGCGATCCTTCTACGGCGGCCACGCTCGTGGAGGCCTACGTCGAGGGAGCCAGCGTCGGGAGGGCGGCTGCGCTGGCGTCTGTGTCCGGGACGACGGCCGCGAAGACGCTCTTCCTCCTGGGTGAGCCCGTAAATCCGCTGACGCCGACAGCCAGGCGCGTGCTCGACGACTGGCTCTCCGGTGAGCTCTCTCGGACGGAGGCCGAGACCCTGGCCGGCGTCGGTCGCGCGGAGTTCGCGCTCGGGGCGTACGTCGCGACCCACGAGCCGATCCCGGGTGCGGAGGGTGTCCTCGCGGATGCCCTCGCACGGGGATCCGACGAGAACTCGACGGTCGACCCCCTCGCGGACGCGCGAAGCGGCGTCGATGACTGGCTCTAGAGGCGGCGAGGTCGGATCGCCACTACGGACGGAGCCGTGACCGCAACCATCCACGTTCCTCGCGCTCGATCTTCACGCCGAGCGTCTCCTCGAGGACGGCAGCGACGGCCTCCACCGCGGCGTCGTCCGCCTCGACTGCCGGCGGCACGACGTCGAACTCGGGGACGGTCACGTCGGCGTCGGGGTGGTCGTCCGTCCGGGTCACCACGGTCACCGACGGCTCGACCCCGACGTCCGAGAGCCGGTCGATCATCCGCGGCACGGCTGCCTCCGCCCGTGGGGCGTCGCAGACCAGCGCGATTCCGTCCACGGCGGTGACAGCGGACACTGCCTGGTTCGCCGCGACCGGCGGTGTATCGACCAGCACGTGGTCGAACGCCCGGGCCGCCTCCCCGACCCGTCGTTCGAACGCCTCGGCGGCAGCGGGGGACTTCGCCCGAGCCAGCCGCTCGAAGGGGGCGCGAGCCGGACAGACCGCCAGCCGGCCAGCCCCGTCGACGTCCCGGTCGACCAGCCCCTGCTCCAGCGGCGTGTCGTCGAGACAGAGCGCGGTCACGTCCGGGTCGAGCCTGCCCGACGTCAGGTCGGCGAGCCCCTGGGTCGCATAGGCGGCGTCGAGGACCGCCACGTCGTGTCCCTCGCCGGCCAGGAGGGTTGCCGTCTCGAGGGTCAGCCGCGTCGTGCCGACGCCGCCGGCGGCGCCGACGAACGCATAGGTGTCCAGGGACATGTGACGTGTATTGATTCCGGTTCTTTAGGATAAAAATTTACCCCTCGTTCGATCGTCGGCGCCCAGGTCACCGTCGAGATGTCGGACGAACTGAACGTCTCAACCGGCGTGCCCCACGCGACGACCCGGGTCAACGACGCCTACTGCGCGAATCCGAACATCGACTCCATCCTCGCGTCCGGGTTCAGGGGACCGGTTGAAGCCGGACCCCTGGTCGTGAGCGAGGGCGGACGGGGGGAGAAGGTCGTGGGTGGCTTCGGCCTCCCGGAGTCCACCATCGTCGGAATCCAGAACGGCACCATTTGGTACATCGTTGGCTGGGGCTGCTACTGTCGATGTCACTTCCCGATCCCGCTCGTCGACGAGTGCGTGAACCGGGGGATTCCGATGACGGACTGCAATACGAAAGTCTCGAGGATCGACGACACCACATCGACGTCGCTGCCCAGCGTGACGGCGCGATGTCGGACCTCGGAAGTCGGCGGGCGGATACCTTCGAGCACGAGCAGATTGTCTGTTGCCGCCCCGGCTCAGCCGCCCCGGGGATGAAACGGGTCCGCCTCGAACTCTGCAGGTGGTGTACGGGTCCGGCGCTCCAGCGCCAGGAGTCAGTGACGTCCGCGCGACAGCCGTCATCTGCCCCCGCAGAAACCGGCCCAGGCCACGAACCAGAGAAACCTCTTTACGCCGAGTCCAGGTGAGTCAACCATGCGCTACTACCGCGTGTCAGGGAGGGATGGTCCTCGGCTCATCGCCCGTGAGGGCGAGCAGGCGTACGACCTCACGTCGGTCCACGACGACCTCCGTACGGTTACCGACCTCCTCGCCGCGGCGAGGTATCTGCAGCTCTCCATCGACGACGTGGCAGGCGGAATCGCCGATCGTGCAGAACGGATTCCCGAGGGCATCTCCGAAGACGAGACGGTACTCCCGATCGTTCCCGACGAGGTCTGGGCCGCAGGTGTGACGTACGAGATAAGCGAGCAAGCACGCGAGGAGGAGAGCGCCCTACCGGACGTCTACCGCCGCGTCTACGAAAGCGACCGGCCGGAGGTATTCTTCAAGTCGACCCCCGACCGGACCGTCGGCCCGGAGGAGGCCATCGGCGTGCGTGCTGACTCGGGGTGGAACGTCCCCGAGCCGGAGCTCGGGGTCGTGATCTACCAGGGGTCGATCGTCGGGTACACCATCGGGAACGACGTGAGCAGCCGAGAGATCGAGGGGAGCAACCCGCTCTACCTCACGCAGGCGAAGGTGTACGACCGGTCTTGCGCCATCGGCCCCTGCTTCGTCCCCGCCGAATCGATCGACGACCCCCACGACCTCGAGATGACGATGACCATCAGCCGCGACGGCGAGCGGATCTACGAGGGGGAGACGAGCACGAACAAGATGGTGCGCTCCTGCGAGGAGCTGGTCTCCTACTACCGCCGGAGCAACTCCCTGCCGCGGCTGTCGGTGCTCCTGACCGGCACCTCCCTCGTGCCTCCAGAGGACGTCACCCTGGAGGCGGGCGACACCGTGGACATCTGGATCGAGTCGATCGGGACGCTCTCGAACCCGGTCGTCACCGTCTGACTGGACGGCCCGGGCCCGACCCAAGAGCACCTCCTCGTCCACGTGGCCGGACGATGTTCGGGGATCGCGGCGGGTCGAACCGGGCATCGGGGTGGCAGGGACATCTCGTGGGTGTGAGCGGTGGATGAACCCCGCCTGGTCGAAATCGATTGTATGTGGCGGTCTCGGATGAAAATACACCCCTCGTTCTGTGGTTCAGCCCTCACGGACCGGTGGCCCCGACTACCTCTCGGAGCACCTCCCGATCGAGGTTCCGCCCTGAGAGCTGCAACACGACCGTCCGTCCCCTGATCGCCTCGTGCAAGTCCCCCAACGCCGCCACCGTGGCGGCGGAGGCGCCCTCGACGACGATCGCCTCCTCGCGAATCAGCTTCCCGATCGCTTCCTGGATGTCGGCCTCGGAAACCAGAACGAAGTCGTCCAGTCCCTCGCCGAGCACGGCCTGGGTCAGCGCGAACGGCACCCGTGTCGCCAGCCCCTCGGCCTCGGTCTCCATGCTGTCGCCGGCTCGCAGGTGTCCCCCCTCCCAGGCCCGGTACGCCGCCGGGGCCGCCTCGGATTGGACGCCGATCACGTCCGCATCCGCGACGGCACCAGCCGTCAGGCAGTACCCGGCTGCGCCAGAACCACCGCCCACGGGACAGACGACGACGTCGACGTCGGGTAGGTCCTCGAGCACCTCGAGCCCGGCCGTACCGACGCCAGCGACGAGGGAGGGCTCGTTGGCCGAGTGGACGTACCGGAAGCCCTCGCTCGCGGCGAGTGCTTCGGCACGTTCGCGGGCCTCGTCGAAGTCCCGCCCGTATTCGCGTACCTCGGCGCCGAGGCGCTCCATCGCCTCCACCTTCGACGGGTTGGCGTCTTCGGGAACGAGGATGGTCACGGGGACGCCGAACTCGCGGCCGGCGTAGGCTATCGACTGGCCGTGGTTGCCCGTGCTCGCGGCGATCAGCCCGGGGTCGAGGAACTCGTCGTCGAGCGACGACACGAGGGTGACACCGCCGCGGACCTTGAACGCCCCCGTG
>SLIW01000212.1 GCA_007135435.1 Natronomonas sp. | reverse complement strand
TGGACGATCCGCGAGATGACCCCCTGGGTGACGGGGAAGTGCTTCTCGACGTCGACCAGTGCCACCTTGTACTCCGAGACGTCGAACGCCTCGTCACGATCGTCGACCAGCTGGGTGGACGCCTCCTCCCGCCGGCTCGTGGTCGGTTTCCGTTGGGTCATCGTGCGTTCCGCTCCGTCATCGTGCATCCCGCTCCATCTTCGAGTGTTCTGCTCCTGTCTTCGGCCGTTCCGCTCCAGCCTTCGACTCTTCCGCTCCAGCCTTCGGCCGTTCCGCTCCTGCTTTGGACTCTTCCGCTCCAGCCTTCGGCCGTCCCTCCCTCGTCACCGTCCGGTTCCCCGTCAGTCATCGACCTCCTCCACGGGGGCCCGATCGGCGGTCGGGTCGCCGACTTCCTGGCCGAGCCAGGTCTCGCGTTTCTCCGCCTCCGCCTGGAGGAACGCCTTCTCGTCGGCCCGGTGGCACTCGACGAGGTGTCCAGGCTCGTACTCGACGGGGTGGGGCGTCACCTCCCAGCACTCCTCGTCGGCGAACGGACAGCGCGGAGCGAACCGGCAGCCCTCGCCGGGGTCGACCAGGTCGGGTGGCGTCCCGGGGATGGAGATGAGCGCCTGGTCGTCCGCGGTGATGTCCGGGAACGCGTTCCGGAGCCCGAGCGTGTAGGGGTGCCGCGGGTCGTCGATGATCGTCTCCGCGTCGCCGATCTCGACGATGCGGCCCCCGTAGACGACGGCGATCCGGTCGCAGGTCTCCGCGACGACGGACATGTCGTGGGTGATGAGGATCATCGCGCTGTCGTACTCCTCCTGCATCCGCTTGATCGTCTCCAGGATCCGGTCCTGGATGACCACGTCGAGGGCGGTGGTCGGCTCGTCCGCGAGGATGAGCGACGGGTTCAGTGCCAGGGCGAGCGCGATCATCGCCCGCTGGGCCATCCCGCCGGAGAACTGGTGGGGGTAGTCGTCGACGCGGTCGGGGTCGATGCCGAGGTCCTCGAACAGCTGCCGGGCTCGCTCCATCGCCTCCGCCGTCGACGTCCCCCGCTCGTGGACCGTGATCACCTCGACGATCTGCTCGCCGACCGTGTAGACGGGATCGAAGGCGTTCATCGCGTTCTGGGGGATCATCGAGATCTCCGACCAGCGGATCTCGCGGTTGAGCGCCTTCTTCGAGAGGTCGGTGATCTCCGTCCCCCTGTGGGTGATCGAGCCGTCGACGATCTCGGCGTTGTCGGCCAGGAGCCGGATGATCGACTTGGCGATCGTCGTCTTGCCGCTGCCGCTCTCGCCGACCAGCCCGAGGGTCTCGCCGGGCTCGATCGAGAAGGAGACGTCGTCGGCCGCGCGGACCAGCCCACCGTCGTCCTCCGTGTAGTACGTCCGCAGGTTCTCGACCTCCAGGAGCGTCATCCAGTGTGCCTCCGTTCGTACAGCCGGCGCTTTCGTTCCGGCGGTTCGTACAGCCGACCCTTTCGGTCCGGCGGTTCGTACAGCCGACCCTTTCGGTCCGGCGGTTCGTACAGACGTCCCATTCTCTCCGGCGGTTCGTACAGATGGCTCATTCTCGGTGCCTCAGTTCGGGGTTGACGACCATCTCGAGCGTCCGGCCGATGAAGAACACGGACATCACGAAGAACATGATCATGAGTCCCGGCGGGAAGACCCACCACCACGCCTGTCGGATGGCGTCCTGGTTGAACGCGGTGAAGATCATGCCGCCCCACGAGATCATCTCCGGGGGGCCGAACCCGAGGAACGAGAGGCTCGCCTCCGCGATGACGGCGTAGCCGACGGCGAACGCCGCATAGAGGAACGCGAGCGGGAGGACGTTCGGGAGGATGTGGATGTACATGATCCGGAGGTTCGACGCCCCGATCGCCTCCGCGCTCTCGACGTACGGCCGGTTCTTGTGGCTCAGCACCTGTGACCGGATGACCCGGGCCGTCGACCGCCACAGGATGATCACGATCGCGAAGATGATCCAGTAGATGCTCTGGCCCATGATCGCCAGGAGGACGATCGCGAACGGGAGGAACGGGAGGCCGTAGGCGATGTCGGTGATCCGCATCAGGACGTCGTCGACCCAGCCGCCGAAGTACGCCGCCGTGAGGCCGATGTTGGTGCCGATGAAGACCGCCATGAACGCGGCGATCGTGCCGACGATCAGCGACACCCGGGCGCCGACGATGACCCGCGAGAGCACGTCCCTGCCGAGGTGGTTCGTCCCGAGGGGATGGGCCCACGACGGGCCCTCGAGGCGGAGCAGCCGCCCGTCCGGTCCGCGGTGGCTGACGGAGGGGTCGTAGGGGGCCAGCGAGAAGGGCTGCAGGGTCTGTGACATCCCGAACAGGTCCAGGGTGATCGGGCGGCCGAAGATCCCGATGAGGATGATCCCGAACAGGAGCACGAGCCCCGTCTGGCCGATGCGGTCACCCTCGAAGACCCGGAACTTCCCGGCGATCCAGCGGGAGCCGCTGGAGAGCTTCTCGGGGAGGTCGCGCCAGCCGGGTCGGGTTCTCGTGGCCATCCTACTCGTACTCCACCCTCGGATCGAGGTACACGTAGGCGATGTCCGCGACGAAGTTCATGAAGATCACCAGCGATCCCATGATGAAGAACGCGGCCATGGCCAGCGGGAGGTCCCGCCGGTTGACGGCGTCGACGATCGCCCGTCCCATGCCGTCCCAGTTGAACACCGTCTCGATGATCACCGAGCCTCCCATGGCGGCCCCGGTGACGATCGCGAGGACGGTGACGACCGGCAGGATCGAGTTCCTCGCCGCGTGTCTGTACAGGATCCGCCGCTCGGGGAGCCCCTCGGCCTCCTTGACCTCGATGTAGTCCTCGTCGAGCACGTCGAGCATCGTGTTCCGCATCAGCAACGCCGGCGTCGCCGTGAAGAAGATGGCGCCGGTGAGCATCGGCAGGAACAGGTGCCACAGGAAGTCGCGGTTGAGGAACCGCCAGATACCCTCTCCGGAGTCGAGGCCGACGGTCCGCATCCCCGCCGCGGGGAACCAGCCGAGCCAGAAGACGAACACTGACAGCAGGATGATCCCGATCCAGAACTCGGGCGACGAGCGGGCGGTGAGCACGCCGACGATGCCGATCTTCTCGAAGCGCGTGCCGCGGTACCAGCCCATCAGCGCACCGCCGAGGATCCCGATGGTGTACGCCAGGATGAGCGACGATCCCATCAGGAACAGGGTGTTGGCCACCTTGTCCCAGATGATGTTGACCACGGGCTCGCGGTAGATGATCGAGTCGCCGAACTCGCCGGTCATCAGCTGCCGCATGTAGTCGAAGTACTGGATGTAGAGGGGGTCGTTGAACCCGAGCTCCTCGATCCGCTCCTCGCGAGCCTCGGCCGGTAACCCCTCGAGGATGAACACGGACGTCGGATCGCCCGGCATCATCCTGAAGAGGACGAACAGGATCGTGAGGAAGACGAAGTACGTCAGGAGGAGCTGGCCGATGCGACGAAGGACGTAGGCCCTCAGTCCCATCGGCTACGCCTCCCGTCGCTCCGCGTCGTCGCCGGGGCGTGTCGGTCCACGGTCCGTGACATCGCCGGGCTGTGTCGGTCCACTATCCGCGTCGTCGCCGGACTGTGTCGGTCCGCTGTCCGTGACATCGCCGGGCTGTGTCGGTCCACTGTCGAACGTCGGGTTCGTGTCACTGTTGCTGGCTCCGCCAACCGGGTTGCTGGCCGTCGAACGGTTCACCCCAGGAACATCTGGGGTTCGTGGTCTTCGGTGTAGTGGAGCCTGCCGTCGTCGTCCCAGCCGTAGCCGGCGCCCGCGAGTTCGTCCCTGGCGGCCTGGAGGTCGAAGGTGAACTGCTCGACGTCCGGGTTGTGCCAGAACTCGTTGACCTCCGCGATCGGCGAGTGGGTGACCGTCCCGACGCCGCCCATCATGTCCTCCACGTAGGCATGCTTGTCGACGCAGTACGACAGCGCACGGCGGAGGTGGACGTCCTGCATCACCTCGTTGCGCATGTTGTAGGCGAACTTGAAGAAGGCGATCGTCGGGGCGAACACGTTCTCGACGTCGGGGTCCTCCTCGAGGCGGTCCTGGGCGGACACCGACGGGGTCGCTCCGACCATGTCGATCTCGTCCTCTTCGAGCATGCGCACGAGCGTCGAGACGTCCGCGCCCGGGACGCGGATGATCCGGTCGACGTTCGGCGCCTGGAAGTGGTCCTCGAAGGCGTCGAGACGGAGCTCCTCCTCGAGGCGCCACTCGTCGAACTGGTAGGGTCCGCTCCCGATGTAGTCCTCGTCGTCCTGGTCGACGGGGTCGTCGATGTCCTCCCAGACGTGCTGCGGGAAGATGTAGATCTGTGCGAGGACGTTCGCGACGAACGGGGCGAACGCCTGCTCGAGGTGGAAGGTGACCTCGTGGTCGCCGGTGACGGTGACCTCCTCGACGGGGTCCATCCGGCCGCCGTAGGTGACCGAATGCTCGCCGAAGTACTCGAACGACCAGGCGATGTCCTCCGCGGTCACGGGCTCGCCGTCGTGGAACGTCATCCCCTCGCGGATCGGCACCACGACCGTCTCGCCGTCGTCCTCGAAGGTGGGGTCGTCGGCGGCGGCCCACGGCTGTGGGACCCCCTCGTCGGTGACCCGGTAGAGGCGGTCGTAGATGACCCGGACCCACTGGCGGTCGGGGGTCGCCATGTCCTGCATCGGGTTCAGCGAGGTGATCTCCGTCGGGTAGCCGAACCGGAGCGTGTCCCGGTCGCCGACCGGGGTCGCCTCGATCATGTTCCAGAAGGAGTTGAGCCCCTCGCCCATCGTCGGGACGATGTCCTGGAAGTTCCCGGGCCGGTAGGCGTGCATGTCGTCCTCGTTGGCGATGTACGTCCGCGGCTGGTCGCGCGCGAGGATCTCCTGGGCCTCGTAGACGAGCTCCTGGCGTCGGTCCTGGTCGACCGTCAGGAACTGCTCGGCGGCGATCTCGTTGTACTCGGGGTTGTCGTAGCCCGGCGAGTTCCGGCCGCCCGGGCCGACGTTGGACTCGAGGCCCTCGTGGAGGTCGCTGATGAACGTCTGCGGGTCGATCCGCTCGGGAGTGCCGCCCCACCCGATGACGTTGATGTCGAAGTCGTGTTCGACGAGCGCGACCGAGACCTGCGTCTCGAAGTCCAGCTGGCGTCGGTTGATCTCGAAGCCGACCTCCTCGAAGCTCGAGGCGGCGAGCAGCGAGAGCTCGTGACGCTCCGCGTTCGACCCCTCGGTCGGCATGACGAAGTCGAGCTCCGGGACCGGTTCGGTCAGTTCGGCGTCGGTGTCAATGTCCGTGGAATCGTCGGCGGGGGCTGCGCCCTCGTCGGCGCCCGGACAGCCAGCCAGCGAGACGGAGAGCCCGGCGACGCCCGCGATACCACCCTTCCTCAGAAAATCCCTACGTGATTCGGTATGCTTTCGCATACGGACCCCCGGTGGGTTGTTACCATAAACGATTCGGTTACTCGGTCCTGGGCGTTTGTGCTACCGGTCGCACCCCACGTCCGGTACGTTGGGTGGCCACGTCCGGTACGTTGGATGTCAACGTCCGGGTGGAAATCACCAGGAGTGGTACGCTCGAGGTGAGATACTATCGCACCGAAGTACGACTGCACCGGAGAACTACCTCACCGAAGTACGACCGCACTGCAGAAAAGTGTCGAACGTTCAGCCTACCGGATGACGTCGAGGCCGTTGTTCTGCTCGACCTCCGAGCGGCCACCGTCGGTCTCGCCGACGCCGTAGCTGCCGGCGTTAGAGCCCGTGCCGGTGCGGGCGCCGTGGGTGGCGGAGCCGGCCGCGTTCGACTGTACCGAGCCGAACCCGTCGTCGTCGACGCTCTCGATGGCCGCGCGGGAGGCGTCGGCCTGCTTCTGGGTCGTCGGGCCGAGGATCTGGGCGGACTGCACGCCGGTCATGATCGCCATGACGCGGACCTTGCCCTTGTACTCCTCCTGGATCCGGGCGCCCCAGATCACGTTCGCGGAGGCCTCGAGGCGGTCGGTGATGTTCTGGGCGATGCCCTCGGCCTCCTTCAGCGTGAGGTCGGGACCGCCGGTGATGTGGACCAGCCCGCCCGAGGCGCCGCGGTAGTCGACGTCCAGGAGCGGGTGGTTCATCGCGTCGTTGACCACCTCCTTGGTCTTGTTCTTGTCCTGGGTCTCGCCGACGAGCATCACCGCGACGCCGCCCTGGTTCATGATCGACGTCATGTCGGCGTAGTCGAGGTTGATCAGCGACGGCTGGGTGATCGTCTCGGAGATCCCCTTGACCGTCTCGGCGATGATCTGGTCCATCACCGAGAAGGCCTTGCCGATCGGGAGGTTCGGGACGTAGTCGAGCAGGCGGTTGTTGTCGAGGACGATGATCGAGTCGGCCTCGTTGCGGAGCCGCTCGAGGCCCTCCTCGGCCTTGACCGTCCGGGCCCGCTCGACGTTGAACGGCGTCGACACCATGCCGACGACGATCGCACCCTGCTCCTTGGCGATCTTCGAGACCACGGGCGCGGCGCCCGTACCCGTGCCGCCGCCCATGCCGGCGGTCACGAACACGAGGTCGGCCGAGCCGAGGACCTCCTTGACGGTCCCCTGGGCCATCTCCGTGGCGCGCTCGCCCATCGACGGGTCGCCGCCGGCACCGAGCCCCGCCGTGAGCGACTTGCCCACGAGGATCTTGGTGTCGGCCTCGATCATCTGCAGGTGCTGTTTGTCGGTGTTGATGGCGATGGTCTCGGCGCCGTCGACGCCGATGTTGTACAGCCGGTTGACGGTGTTGTTACCCGCCCCACCGCAGCCGACGATGACGATCCGGGGGTCGCCGAACTCGCTGGCGTCGCCCGTGTCGGCGTCCATCTCCCGCTTTTCCTTCTCGGCGTTCTCGAGGGCTGAGTTGACGATGTCCTGCATCGACTACACCTTCGCCCACGGGCGGTGCTTCTCGCGCCGCTCGGCGTCCTGTTGTTCGTTCAGCATCTCGCGCACGGCGGAGCGAATCGCCTCGCTCCGGTTCGGGAACTCACCCGTATCGACCATGCGTTCGACTTCCTCGATCTGCTGCTTCGGTATCCGTAGTGTCACACGCTCCATGTTTTACTTCCCCTCTGTATGCGGGTAAGACGACCTTGCACACGCGAACCGCCCCGCGTTTACACCCGGGACGGGTCGAGCGGCACCGTGCGACGCCGTGGGGCGCCGCGCCGCCGGGACCGGCCGGGTGTAAGACGAGTCGTCTTACGCAAACGTATGCTCAGGAGCTTACCACATAAATGTTTGGGATTTCGTAAGACGTGCTTGTCGAACTGCTGCGAGAGCGGCCGAGGGTCCCGTCAGCAGCGTTTACGAGTCGTGTAACACGTCCGCGGCGGGCGTCCGCCGGCCGCAGCCGGGGCAGAACCCCCAGTCGGAGCGGAGCTCGTCGCCGCACTCGCAGAACACCCTGTGGGAGGACTTCTCGCCGCAGTTCGAGCAGTAGACGGCCGACGCCGGCAGGTGTTCGCCACACTGTTTACACGCGTCGGGGGATCCGTCGGACGCCCCGTCGCCGCTTCCCCGGTCCGTCTTACGGACGCCCTCCGAGCCCTGGGAGACGCTGGCGGAGTCGCCGTCCAGCGTGATGTTTACGTTCACGTCCTGGGGCTCCGTGCGCGTAAACGCGTCCTCGAGGCCCTCGAGCCGCGCGGCAACGAGCTCGTCCAGCCGCTCGTCGATGCGTTCCTCGAGGGACTCCTCCGGGTCGCCGTCGGACGCACCCACGCCTCGATCACCCTCCGGGGCGCCCGCAGACGCGCCACCCCGGCCGTCGAGGTACGCCCGGAGGGCCTCCCGCATGACCTCGCTCTTCGAGGCGTCGAACTCCTCGAGGCGGCGGATGAGGTCGTCGTCCGCCCGGAACGTGATCTTGCTCATCGTTCGAGCGACGGTAGTGAGGGACAGTATTTCAATCTTCCCGCGACGTCTGACGGCCGTCCGTCGTCGGACAGCGGGTGACGGGGGCAGTGGGAGGCAGGCCGGGGTACCTGGCGGGTGTCCAACATGCCGACTGGTCCATCGCGCGCCCGTTCCGGCGGACCCCGCGCGCGTGCGTATGTAACCACTTTGTGTCGAGGGCGTCCCTCTGGTCGTAAGTCCCGCGTGTGCGCGGCTGAATCACGGACGTCGCAGGGGTCGGTTCAAAACCGTTAAGTCGCGGAGTCGTCTCGTATCAGGTACGACCGCCCTTAGCTCAGCCTGGTAGAGCAGCCGACTGTAGATCGGCTTGCCCCCCGTTCAAATCGGGGAGGGCGGACTTCTGCTGCGAGCAACGCGAGCAGTCAAAAGTCCCTCCCGAGCCGATTTGAACATGGAAGTCGCACGCCCGGGAGCGTAGCGAACGCAGTGAGCGAGCACCCCGGACCGTCTTCCACCTGTTCAAATCGGGGAGGGCGGACTGCGAGGTTCGGAGCGAGTGCGAGGTTCGGAGCGACCGAAGCGAGCGAGAACCTCGATGTCG
>SLIW01000489.1 GCA_007135435.1 Natronomonas sp. | reverse complement strand
TCGTCCTCGGTGCGGCGATGATGCACCTGCTCGTCTACGGCTTCATGAACACCGGCGCGTTCCTCTTCGTCGCCCTCGTCGAGTACTGGGAGGTCGGCCGCACCTTCGAGGACTACAACGGGCTCGCGCGGGAGGCGCCGGTCGCCTGCGTCGCGATGACCGTCTTCATGTTCTCGCTGGCGGGGCTCCCCGTCGGCGGCGGCTTCCTCTCGAAGTACTACCTCTTCGCCGGGGCGGTCGGTGCGGGCGTCTGGTGGCTCGCGCTCGTCGGCGCGATCAACAGCGCGCTGAGCCTCTACTACTACAGCCGGGTGGTCAAGGCGATGTGGATCGACGAGCCCCTCGAGCCGCGGACCCGGCCCATCGACGACTACCCGACGGCGCTGTACGCCGCCATCGTCGTCGCCGCCGTCATGACCGTCCTGCTCCTGCCCGGCCTCGCGATCTTCGACACCGCGGCCTTCGACGCCGCCGCCGCGTTGCTGTAGGGTGACGTGGCCGGCTCTTCGACGCCGGCTTTCGGCTCTTTTAATTCGGGCCCGGAAGCATCGGGAAGCCCTCGGCCGGCTGAACTCCCGCGGCTCACGGCTCGTTCCACTCGCCGTTCGCAACCTCGTTGACGAACGGCGACCGCAGGGAACCGTGAGCCCCCCGAGCCGAGAGCGCCGGGGCTTTCAGGGTGTCTATCAAACGACCCCTGGCAGTATCGATTACGTAAACACCGACCATCGAGCCGCGTTCTCGTCGAACTCGTGGACGAACAGCAGAGGACCCGCGGCTATCGTCCGGTGTACACGTCTCGTGAGAACCCGTCAGGCGCGTTCCTGGATGTGGCCTTCCTCGCGGAGCTGGTCGGCCTCCTGCTTCTCGTAGCGCCACACGACGTCGCCCTTCTCGTCCTGCCAGTCCCACGGGTCGACGAGGACGATGTCGTCCTCCCGGATCCAGATCCGCTTCTGCATCCGCCCGGGGATGCGAGCGATGCGCTCCTCGCCGTCCATGCACCGGACCGTCACCCGGTTGTCCCCGAGCATGTCGGTGACGACGGCGAACACCTCGTCGTCCTCGGGCATCCGGAGGTCCCGTCGGCGCTCGTTGTCGCTCATGCGCGACGCTTGGACAGGGAACCCTTTAAACTGTGTGCACCGTCGTGTGGGGCGCCACGCCGGACGAGGCCGTCGATTCACCCGCGGAAGACGTCCACTGCACGTCGACGTTCCGGCCACCCTCACGGCCAGGGAACGGTCGGAGCCGTCGACGCACTGGACACTCCCGGGCCTGCGACGTCGACGGGAGACGGCTCGTATGGACGATAACGACCGGCCGCGCACCGACCGGTGGTCGACACGGTCACCGCCTTGATAGCGAAGAGGGATACCGCATCCGTCCGGACGCCGCCGGGAGTACATAAGTCGGCGACCGCCCTATCGCGGCCGATTCATACGTGGTGGCAAGGCTTAACACGCTAGCCGGGGTGGTATCGTGCGTAATGTCAATGCGCGCCGTCGTCTTCGAGGAGGTCGGAAAGCGGATGGCCGTCCAGGAGGTCGACCGCCCCGAACCGGACCCCGACGGGATCGTCGTCGAGACCGAGGCCTGCGGGATCTGCCGGTCGGACTGGCACGCCTGGCGCGGCGACTGGGACTGGGTCGGCGTCATGCCCACCCCCGGGCTCGTCTTCGGCCACGAGCCCGTCGGGACCATCTCGGCCGTCGGCGAGGACGTCCAGAACCTCTCGGTGGGCGACCGCGTCTGCGTCCCGTTCAACCTCAGCGACGGGACCTGCCGGTACTGCAAGCAGGGGCGGGCGAACATCTGCGAGCGCATGGTCCCGCTGGGGTTCGTCTCCTTCCAGCCGGGGGCGTTCGCCGAGGAGTTCCCGGTCCGCAAGGCCGAGCACAACGTCGTGACGCTGCCCGACGGGGTCGACCCCGTGGAGGTCGCCGGGCTCGGCTGCCGGTTCGCGACTGCCTTCCACGGGCTGGTCCACCGCGTGGACGTCACCCCCGGCGACTGGGTGGCGATCCACGGCTGCGGCGGCGTCGGCCTCTCGGCGGTCCACATCGCCGACGCCCTCGGCGCCAACGTGATCGCCGTCGACCTCGCCGAGGAGAAGCTCGCGAAGGCCGAGGAGCTCGGCGCCGACGCCACCGTGGACGTCACCGAGGTCCAGGACGTTCCGCAGGCGGTCAAGGGCCACACGCCCAAGAGCCGCGGCGCGGACGTGAGCGTCGACGCGCTCGGGATCGCCGAGACCTGCCGCAACTCCGTGAACTCGCTCTCGAAGGGCGGCCAGAACCTCCAGATCGGGCTCACCACCAGCGAGGAAGAGGGCGAGGTCTCCCTCCCCGTCGACACCATCGTCATGGAGGAGCGGGAGTTCATCGGCTCGTTCGGCATGCCGCCCCACGAGTACGACGAGATCTTCTCGATGATCGAGCACGACAAGCTCGACCCCGGGAAGATCGTCACCGAGACCGTCTCGCTGGAGGATGTCCCCGACGTCATCGCCTCGATGGGCGACTACGAGACGGTCGGCATCCCCGTCTGCACCGAGTTCTGAGCGCGCTCGGTCGCCTCTCACCCTGTTCCACCGGTCCCGGTCTCTTTCCACCGGTTCCGATCTCGTTCCACCGGTTCAGAACTCGTTCTCCGGTTCCGGTCACGTTCTCCGGTTCCGACGCCGTCTCGCTGGACGGCCAGTCCTCGCAGCTCGAGCGGCGTCGCCCGGCGTCGCGGGATGTCGGACGGTGCACATGAACGAAGCACGCCCCATCCAGTTGGCAAACGTTTATTAGTCTCATCGGTGAGGGGTGGCGTATGTCTACAGTGGACGCACGCGGAGGGAACGTGATCGAGCGGCTCGGCGAACGGATCGCCAACTGGGTCGAACGGTGGATGCCGAGCCCGTTCCTGTTCGCGATCATCCTGACGTACATCGTCTTCGTGGCGGCGGTCCTCGTCGAGGGGACGGGTCCGTTCGAGGCGGTCGAGTTCTGGTACGGCGGGTTCTGGGCCTTCCTGACCTTCGCCATGCAGATGGTGCTCATCCTGATGACCGGATTCGTCATCGCCTACCACCCCCGGGTCAACGACCTGCTGGTGCGGCTCGCGCAGATCCCGTCGTCGAGCAAGCAGGCGGTCGTCCTGGTCGCCGTCTTCTCGATGGTCCTGGCGTGGTTCCACTGGGGGTTCAGCCTCATCATCGGGGCCATCTTCGCCCGCGAGATGGGCAAGACGATGTACCAGGAGGGCATCGACGTCCACTACCCGCTCCTCTGTGTCGCCGGGTACATGGGCCTGGGCCTCACCTGGCACTGGGGGCTGTCGGCCTCGGCGCCGCTGCTCCTCACCGACGCCGCCCAGGTCGGCGAGGGCACCGCCTTCGACATGGTGCCGGAGGCCGTCCCCGCGACCCAGACGATCTTCTCGGGCTACGCGCTCACGCTGACGGTCCTCTCGATCGTCTTCGCGGCCATCGTCTTGTGGATCATCACCCCGTCGCCGGAGCGCTCGCGGGACATCACCGCGTACGTCCCCGAGGAGGACCTCTTCGAGACGGCCGCCGACGGCGGCGACGCCCTCGGCGACGCGGACGACCTCGCGGACGAGTCGGAGACCGACGCAGAAGCCGGCGCTCCCGACGATGACGACGAACTCGTCCCCGCCGAGCGGCTCAACAACAGCCGGATCCTCGGTGGCCTCATCGCGCTCACCGGCCTCGTGTTCGTCGGCTACCTGTTCGCGACCCAGGGGCTCGACGCCTGGGAGCTCAACGTCGTCAACTTCGGGTTCCTGATGGCCGGGCTCGCCATCTACACGCGTCCTGGGGCGTACCGCGAAAAGTTCGGTGACGCGTCGCGGGCGGCCGCTGGCATCATCCTCCTGTTCCCGTTCTTCGCGGGCATCCAGGGCATCATGGCCTCCTCCGGGCTGGCCACGACGCTCGCCGAGTCGCTGCTCGCCATCTCCTCGCCGGCGACCTTCCCGGTCATCGCGTGGATCTCCGCGGCGGTCGTCAACCTGTTCGTCCCCTCCGGGGGCGGCGAGTGGATCGTCCTGGGCCCGTCGGTGCTCACCGCGGCAAACGAGCTCGGCGTCCCGGTCGGGCAGGCGACGATGGCCTACGCGGTCGGCGACGCCCACACCAACCTCCTGAACCCGTTCTGGGCCATCCCGCTGCTGGCGATCACCCAGATCAAGGCCCGCGAGATGTTCGGGTACGCCATCGTGATGCTGATCGCGCTGATCCCGTTCCTCACGGTCGTGCTCTACGTCCTGCCGTACTTCTGATCGCTCCAGGCATCTCTGGATTCTCTTTTCGTGGTGACCGGCGGCCGGTTCACACCGACACGGCGGCGGGGCGGAGGGCCCACCCAACGAAGGATTATCGAGGGCGGGTCCGACACCCGACCATGGAGTTCGACGAACGCGAGGAGGTGGACGGCCGCGATGCGTACTACTGGGGGACGGAGCCGAGCACTCTCGCGGAGCTGACCGTGGCGTTCCTCCCGCCGGACCCCTCCGGCCTCCGGCTGGTCGACGTCGGCGCCGGCGAGGGCCGCGACGCGGTGTTCTTCGCCGAGCGCGGCCTCGAGGTCCGGGCCATCGACGTCTCCCCTGCAGGGCTCGAGAAGGCACGGCGCCTCGCCGACGAGCGCGGCGTCGAGATCGAGACGCTGGAGGCCGATGCCAACGACCTCCGGTTCGACCATCAGGTAGACGTGGTGTTCTCGACCGGGACCGTCCAGTTCATCAGGCCGGCGGTCCGGCCGCGACAGTTCGAACGCTTCCGGCGCGCGACGCGGGATGGAGGCCTCAACGCCATCTTCGCCTTCGTCGACCACCCGGACGTCCCACCGGCACCGGACACCACCGACGAGCAGTATCTCTTCGACCGCGAGGAACTCCAGGGGTACTACGAAGGGTGGGAGACGCTCCACTCCGAGGAGGTGATCTTCGACGACGACTCGGGTGGCGTCCCCCACCAGCACGCGGCGCGGATCCACGTCGCCCGGAAGTCCGAGTAAATCGCTCGGTAACCCGGGTGAACCACACGAAAGGCCGGGTGAACCGCGGCCGCAGGGGTCTCGGGACTCAGTAGCCACGCCATGGTCCACTCCGAGGTCGACGCCGGAGGCGATGAACGACAGGCCCACCGATCCGTCGACGGTCCCCGTCGGGTCACCGACGTAAGCGGACCGCTCCACGCCGGCGAACCGTTTATGCCGCGGACGGCCGACAGGCGTACTGGCAGGGAGTCATCAATGGCGATACCGTTCCCATCGGACGAGTGGATCAGCGAGTGGCGCGAGCGACTGAACGACAACGAGGACTACGCGGAGAAGGGCCAGGGGTGGGGCGTCGACTTCAACGGCGACTTCGTCTTCCACGTCCGCGCCGACGACCGGCTGCCCGACGACCGCTACTTCTTCATCGGCCTCGAGGACGGCGAGTGCACGGAGGCGCGGGAGATCGACGACCCCGACGACGTCGACGCCGGGTTCGTCTACCGCGGTGACTACGCGGACTGGGTCGCGCTCAACCAGGGGGAGGTCGGCCCCATCGACGGGATGATGTCCGGCACCTTCGACATCGAGGGCGACATGCAGAAGGTCCTCCAGTACAGCGAGGCGGCAGTGGCGATGTCCGAGACCGGCCGGGAGATCGAGACCGACTATCAGTACTGAGGCGGGTCGACGGGGCTCCCTCCGCGAGTCACTCGTCTACTCCGCCCGTCCGTCCACCAGCAGGGCCTCGAGCACCTCCAGCGGGTGGCGGACCTCGTAGCCCGTCCCGTGTGCCATCTGCATCGCGCAGGTGGGGCACTCGGTCAGCCCCACGTTCCCCGACGCGGCCTCCATGTGCGCGAACATCTCCTCGCCGATCGCCATCGACGTCTCGTACTTCTCGGCCTTCCAGCCGTAGGTCCCGGAGATGCCCGAACACGAGTCGCCGACGTCCTCCACCTGCACGCCGGCGACGTCCCTGAACGTCTCCGGCGTCTGCCGGGCGAGGCCCTGCGTTCGGGCGTGACACGGCGCGTGGTAGGCGAAGGCCGCCTCGTCGCCATCTCGACGTTTGTCCCCCTCGCTGTCGGGGCCACCGCGTCCGACCCCTGCGAACTCCGCTTGATCCAGTTCCGCATCGGTCAATTCTGCCTCGGCCAGTTCCGCCTCCAGGTCCTCGTGGATGCGGAGGTACTCCACGGCCTCGAAGGTCCGGGCTGCGAGGTCGTCGATGCCGTCGATGGCGAACAGCTCGGGGTACTCCTGGCGGAGCGACAGGGAACAGGAGGTACAGGAGGCGATCACGTCGGCGCCATCGGCGATCGCCGCCGTCAGGTGCTCGACGTTCGTCTCCGCCTCCCGCCGGGCGTCGTCGAGGAACCCGTTGGCGAACATGGGCGTCCCGGAGCAGCGCTGCTCAGGCACCAGGACCTCGTAGCCGAAGTGCTCGTAGACGCGGACCATCGCCCGTCCCACCTCGGGCGTGTTGTAGTTCGCGTAGCAGCCGTGGAAGTACGCGACCCTCCTGTCGGGATCCTCGATTCGGGCGCCGCCGCGCTCGCGCCACCACTCGCGGAACGTCTGGGTGGCGAACGCGGGGAACGTCCGCTCGCCGGTGATCCCGAGCAGTCTCTCGCCCGCCCACCGCGTCACGCCCAGCCCGGCGACCACGTTCGCGATCCGTGGCGCCCGGCTGGCCAGCTCCGCGACGATCCGGTAGTTCGAGAGCAGCCGGTTGCGGAGGTAGGGCAGCGAGAGCCGGTCCATCTGCTCGTCGACGTACGCGCCGCGGGCCGCGTTGTGCATCTGCGACAGCGGGACGGACGACGGACACGCGGCGTCACACCGCATGCAGTTCGAGCACGACAGCACCGAGGGGTCGACGTCGGCGTCCTCCTTCCGCTTGAGGCGCCACTGCTCGGGCCCCTGGAACTTCGGGCCGGGGAACGCGTCGTCCACCTCCGCGACCGGACACGAGGTGTCGCAGGCGGTGCACTTGTAACAGGCGTCGGCACCGGCCCGGAGGTCCAGGTCGCCCCCTTCGAGGACGTCGACGGGGTCGTACCGTGACGGGTCGTGGTGGTCGTGGTGCTCGGGGTGCTCGTTGTCGTCGTGGCCATTGTGGTCGTGGTCGTCCCGCGCCGGGTCGGAGGCCACGGGATCGTCCCCGTCCGGGCCCCGTGCGGTGCCGCCGTCGGTCATCCAGGCACCTCCGTCATCCGAACACCTCCGCCGCCGCCTCACGGCCGGCGACGACCCCCGTCGTCAGCGAGACGCCGCTGGCGGACTTCTCGCGCGCGACGTCCGCCCCGCCGAGGGTCGCGCCGGCGACGCGGACGTTCGGGAACTGCACCTCGCCGTCGGGACCGAGGGGCCGCAGCCGATCGTCGGTGCGCACGCCGAAGCGGGCGTACGGCTGGTCGCCGAGGGCGTCGTCGACGAACCACGCGTACCGGTCGTCGGGGTGCGGGACGTGGCAGCCCAGCACCGCCTCGCGGACGCCCTCGCGGTCGGAGTCGAGGCCCTTGCCGACGAGCCCGCCGGTCGCCAGGACGACCGCCCCGGCGGTGTACGGCACCTCCCGCCCGGCGCGGTCGACGAGGAGCCGCTCGACCCGGCCGTCGGCTGCCGTCTCGGCCCCGACGACCGCCACGCCTGTCTCGTGGCGGACGCTGGCCTCGTCGAGCGCCGCGTGGAGGCGGTCCTCGAGACGGAGCCCGGGCAGGCTCGGCGGACCGCCGGGGAGCTCGAAGACCTCGGCGCCGAGGCGATCGGCGAGCTCAGCTCTGACCTCCGACGCTCGGGCGTCGCCGAGGAGGGCAGGGAACCCCACCCTGAGCGTATCATCTGTCTCTCCTGCGTCGACGACCGCGTCGAGATGCGGCTCGACCGCCGCAGCGAGGGCGGCCCTCGCCGGGCGACCGTCGAGGGACTCGTCGCGGTCGAGCGCGCGAGCGATCCGGGTGATTCTCGCGTCCGCCCGGAACGCCGTGGCGAACGCGACCTCGACGCCGGCCACCGGGAAGGGGACGCCGGCGGCCTCGAGGCGGGCGGCGACGAGCCGGCCGTCGAAGTCCGTCCGCGACCGGAAGCCGACGATCAGCATCGGGTCGCCGCGGCTCGCGAGGCCCGCCACGGAGGCCACAGGGTACCGCGCGGTCGGTTTCACCGTCCCGCCGTACGTCGGGACCAGCGCGTTGCGGTCGGTGTGCGCGCCGCGGTAGCCGTCGACGACGTCGTCGAACAGCGCCAGCCCGTCCCGGAGCGCGTCGGGGCCGACCAGCCGATAGGGGTGACCCGCCGGAAGCCGCGGGATGGCCTCGAACGGGTCGACGATCGGTCCGACGGGGTCCGGGCGATCGTCCCTCGGACCCGTCCGGCCCGCCGTCGGGCGGGCGGTCGGCTCCTCCGCGCCGGTCGGCGGGAGGTACCCCAGGGCGTCGATCAGCCCCGAGGCCTGCCGGAGCGTCGACCGCTTGTGGGAGACGAG
>SLIW01000018.1 GCA_007135435.1 Natronomonas sp. | reverse complement strand
TACGCTGGCTCGCTACGCTCGCCAGCGAGAACCGCCTCGGGGGCGACTTCCAGACGCCCCCTCGGCGGATGCTCGTTGGTCGGTGAATGGGCGCTCACAGTGATAACCGCGACCGTAGCGACCGCGTCTTCGTTCCACATCGCGGCTGGTACTCGCAGGCGGTACACCGAGCGTCGTCGCGGAGGCGCGGCGGCGGCCCGTCGACCGTCTGGACGGTCCGGAGCGCCCGCCGGTAGCTCGCCTTCCGCCGGGTCGTCATCGCGACCTCCCGGATCACCCCGTGGGCGGCGTACTCGACGAAGGCACGGTCGACGGTGCGTTCTCGTTCCCAGGAGAGCGCCTTCGCCGCGGCCGTCGCCCGCACCGACTGCGGTTCCCAGACCCCACGGTCGGGCGGTTCGCCGGTGGAGACGACCGTCGGGACGACCGGGTCGCCGACGAGCTTGTGGGCGATCCCGCGGCAGTCCCGCCCCTCCAGCAGGACGTCCCGCGCGGGCGGGTCAGCGAGGTCCTCCCAGCAGTCGATCCGCGCCTTCGCGCTCCCCAGGTTCGCGCGGTACTGCGTCGGCGTGACGGCGATGGGCTCGTCGCGGAGCGACACCTCGTCCTCGAGCGACTCCTCGTACCGGTAGGCCAGCCGGCGGACCGCCTCGACCCGGTCCGGCAGGTCGTAGTCGTCGTCCCGCCAGCGGTAGTACAGCTTCCGGGGGCAGTAGGCGGCGGTCGCGAGGTCCGTGAACGCGTGCACGGGTGGTCTGGCCGCGCTCTCGTAGATGAACCCTCTGCCGGGCGGGGAGCGGCGGCTCGCTGGATCCGGTATCCAGACCCGACGACGGTCGACGGGGACCGCCGACGGGGTCAAGAACTGGCGAGGATCGTCGACAGGTGCTGACGGCCGGCGCGGACTGGCGACGGGGGGCCGAACGGGCACCGACGGGTACCGACGGTCGACTCGCGGGCTTTATGCGCCGGCCGTCCAACCTCCATCCGTCGACACCATGGCGTGGGGGAGCCAGGAGGCCGGGTCGGGAGCGGTGGAACGCGGATCGGTCGGCGACCACTGGCAGACCGGCGCCATCAGCGGCCTCCTCGCCGCCATCGTCTTCGGCGCGGTCGTCGCGGACACGGGTGCGATGGCGGCCGTTGCCGCGATGTTCGGCGTGGACTCCCGGGGCCTCGGCTGGCTGTTTCACCTCGGGTTCGGTGTCGCCTTCGGCGTCGGGTACAGCGCGATCGCGTCGACGGCGCGCGGTTCCGTGTGGGCAGCCCGCCCGGCGAGCGGCGGGATCGTCGGTCTCGCCTACGGGTTCGTCCTCTGGGTCGTCGGGGCAGTCCTCGTCGCGCCCCTCTGGTTGCGGGTCCGGTCTGTGGGGGACGTGGCGGTTCCGGCGATCGATGTCCCCGTCCTCGTCGGCCACCTCGTCTATGGCCTCGTCCTCGGCGTCCTCTACCCGGTGCTGGTCGAACTCGAAGCGTGACGTCCCGGGCTGTGGCGTTCCGGCCTGTCTCCCGTCACGGGACGTATCGTCCCTGACACTTCTTCCGACGCGGCCCGTCCACCGATTCGTCCGTTCACCCGTTCGCCCGTTCGGGTGCCTAGGTGTACCAGACCTTCGCGAACTCCTTGAGCATGGGGATGTCGCGGAGATGGAGCAGTCGCGCGATGGCCAGCTTGTTACCCGCGTTCGCCTTGGAGAGCGTGTCGTCGTCGAGCGCCGCGAGGTCGCGCATCAGGATGTCGTAGCGGTCGTTCGGCGCGAGGTACAGCATGTGCGTCATGAAGAGGCGCTTGTCCATGTCGGGGGCGACCTCGGAGTGCCACAGGTCGTCGTACAGCGACATCGCCTCGGCGGAGGTGTCCCGCTCGGTCCCCGTGAAGCACTGGTCGATCGTGATCGCCGCGGCCCGGGCGGAGCGCATCCCCTTGTGGATGCCCTCGCCCCACAGGGGGTCGATCGTCGGGACCGTGTCGCCGATGGCGACGAAGCTGTCCGTGCTGAGGTCCTTCGGGGGCTGGATGTGCGCCGACCCCCGATGGGACTGCTTGCCGTCGATGCGCTCGGCGTCGGCCAGCCGCGGGTCGGTCTCCAGCCAGTGCTCGAGGTAGCCGTCGATCGTCCGGTCGGTCTCGGCGTACCGCTGGTAGCTGTCGTTCTGGACGTAGCACAGCCCCACCTTGGCCGTGTCCTCGCCGGTGTGGAAGAGCCACGAGTAGCCGCCGGGCGCGTACTCGTGGTCGAGCCGCAGCATCATCGCGTCGTGGAGGTCCGCGTACCCGTCGTGGTCGAGGTCGAGGCCCTCGAACTCGTACTCGATGCCGATGGCCTGCTTGTCGCGCTGCAGGTTGCAGACGTCCAGCTTCTTCGCCAGCGGCGCCGCCGGGCCGGTCGCGTCGACGATGACGTCCGCGTAGACCTCCTCGTCGCCGTTGTACCGGACGCCGATCGGCGTGCCGTCGTCGTCGAGGATCGGCTGCGAGACGCGCGCGTCGAAGCGATACTCGGCGCCCTCCTGGCGGCCGTCCTCGACGAGGAACAGCTTGAACGCGGCGAAGTCGAGGACGGCGCCGGGCTGGTCCTGGACGTAGTGCTCGTTCGGCGACTCGAGGACCACCGCGTCGGTGAACTGCATCACGACCTCGTCGGGGACGTTGAACGAGGTCATCATCGACGGGAACGTCCCGCCGGTCGACTTGTTGCTCTGGCGGGGGAAGTCGTCCTCCGGCTCCGTCTCCAGCACGACGACCTCGTAGCCCCGCCTGGCGACGTCGCGGGCGCACTGCGCGCCGGCAGGCCCCGCCCCCGCGATCGCGACGTCGTAGTGGTCGCTCATGGAAGGATGGTCAAGATACGTGGTAATGAGTTTTCCTGACTCGTGTCACGGGCGTACCGGTATTTTCGCCAGCCGCGGTAGGTGGCTGCGGATTCGTCGCCCCATCGACGACGGATTCGGCAAGCAGGCAGTGGCCCGTCGCCGACGGAACCGGTCACCGAGTCGTCGGCCCGATCAGTCGTCCGCGGGGGTTGCATCGGCGTCGACGCCGGCGTCGGCGTCCGTCGACGCCGGGATCGTGGCCCCATCGGCCTCCAGGGCCTCGACGAGCAGCTCCGCGACGTCGACGATCTCGATGGCCTCCTCGAAGCCGCCGGTCTTGCGGCCGTCCTCGTACATCGTCATGCACATCGGACAGGCGACGACGAACTTCTCGACCGCCGCGCCGGCGTCGGTGTCCTCGAGGGCCTCCCGGAGGCGCTCCTCGCTCGGCTTCGTCTCCTCCTCGATGTCCATCCAGAGGCCCCCGCCCCCGCCGCCACAGCAGAAGCTGTTGGCCCGGTTGCGCGGCATCTCGACGAGCTCGCAGCCGGTCGCCCGGACGAGCTCTCGCGGCGCCTCGTACTCGTCGTTGAACCGCCCGAGGTGGCAGGGATCGTGGTAGGTCACCGTGTAGTCGAGCTCGGTCCCCTCGAGGGGGAGGGCGCCGGTCGCGACGAGTTCCTCGATCGCCTGGGTCCAGTGGTAGACGTCGACCTCGCCGTCGCGATTCCAGTAGCCCTCGATGGCGAACTCCATCATCGGGTCGTCGGCGAACTCCTCGAAGTCGACCTCGGGGTACTCGTTCAGGAAGGTGTTGTACGAGTGGGGGTCGGTACAGACGATCGTCTCGTAGTCGCACGCCTCGAAGGTGTCGACGAGCGTCC
Organism: Natronomonas sp.; assembly: GCA_007135435.1. Classification (GTDB taxonomy): domain Archaea; phylum Halobacteriota; class Halobacteria; order Halobacteriales; family Haloarculaceae; genus Natronomonas. The sequence continues at coordinate 4,826 of SLIW01000018.1, read as the reverse complement.
CCGCCTGCTCCACGAAGAGGAACTCCTCGCCGATCCGCCTGACGTCGTTGCCGTCGTAGATCTCGTCCTCGTAGAGGATGCCGACCGAGACGTCGGCGTGTGCGAAGATCCGCGCGAGCGACCGGGCGACCTGCTTGTTCCGGTCGTCGTAGCTGGGGTAGTCGCCGACGTACCAGAGGTACTCGACGGCCTCCTCGCGGGCGTCGGCCACCTCGAAGTCGAGGTCGTCGGTCCAGGCGCCGCGCTTGTCCGGCGGGTCCCCGAAGGTGTTGCCCTTCATCATGACGTTCTGGAGCATGTCCTGGATCGTGGGGCGGACGTCGCCCTGGTCGACGAGCTGGCGGTTCAGCCGGGTGAAGCTGTTGAGGTGCTCGATCTCGACGGGGCAGGCGTCCATGCACGCCATGCAGGCCATGCACGACTCCATGGTCTCGGCGTCGATGACGGAGTCGCTGCCGGCGGCGATGATCTCCGTCGACTCGTCGTAGGCGTCCGCCTCCGTCGCGGCCCCGTAGCCACCGATCCCGTCGCGGTCGATGCCCTCCCGGTAGGCCTTCAGGTCGAGGATGACGTCACGGGGGTCCAGCGGCCGACCCGACGCCTTCGCGGGACAGACCGCCGAACACCGGCCGCACTTCGTGCAGGCGTCCTGGTCGAGCAGCTCCTTCCAGGTGAAGTCGTCGATGGACTCGGCGTTCGTCGCGTCCAGGTCCGCCGGGACCCCGGGCAGCCGCGCCCCGGCCTTCTCGTCGCGGGTGACCACGTTCGCGAACGACGAGATCATGTGGAACGGCTTGGCGTAGGGGACCGCCGCGATGAAGAGGAACGCGAGCAGGGCGTGGGACCACCACGCCAGCGGGTAGACGGCCTGGGCCATCCCGGCGTCCATGCCGACGCCGGCGAGGCCGAGGGCGGTCGCGGTCCCGACGAAGCTGACCGGCTCGACCGCCGTGAGCGATCCCTCGGCGGTCCCGACGATGCGCAGCCCCTCGAGGAGGAACCCCCCGATCCCGAGGAGGAACAGCGACCACACGAGGAAGGCGTCCTCCCAGTTCGTGTGCTTGCCCCAGAGGCGGTCGCTCCGGACCACGTAGCGGCGCCACAGCGCGACGCCCAGCGCGACGACGAACAGCAGCCCCAGCGCGTCGGTCACGAACTGGTAGGAGAGGTAGAAGTCGCCGACCCAGAACGACTCGCCGGCCACGATCCGGTAGAAGTCCATGTCAACGAAGAGGATGGTCGTCGCGATGAGCAGCGTGAGGAACCCCCACATGATGAACGCGTGCATCAGCCCGCCGACGAGGTCGCGGTTGAACTGCTTCTCGTTGGAGCCGACGATCCGCGCCGCGGAGACGACCCGCCCCGGCAGGTCGTCGAGCCGCTCGAACCAGTCCGGCTGGCCCGCCGCGTAGCGGGCGAACCGCTGGTAGGTCCCGATGGCGAACACCAGGATCGTCAGCGTCGCCAGGAAGTAGAAGACCACCTTCTGGACGGGCCCGATGAGCCAGAAGGTCTCGCGGGTGACCTCACTCCCCGCCTGGAGCGGAAGCGACAGCATACGCGTATCCCGCGGCGCGGTCCCGCTTAAGTTTTGTCACAGCACCCATCGAGTGCGTCGCGGGCTGGCAAAAATCATCACATAGTTGTTCGTTTACACCGCGCCGATGGCCAGACCCGCCGTCGCGTTTTCCCCACTTTCGGCGAGACGGTCTGGCCACCCCGTGTAGGAGTCGGCTACACCGTCCCTGTTCAGCCAGGTGATCCCATCCTCCCGTTCTACAGATATGGATACACGGCCGCCACCGCGAGCCCGAGTGCGAACGCGTAGGCGGGGACGTCCCACCGGGTGTACCGGAGCTCGGGGAGGGTCGGGTTCCAGGCGAAACACCGCGCCCGTAGCGCCAGGGCGAGACTGTCCGCTCGGTCGAAGGCGCGGTTGAACCCGGCGATCGCCAGCAGCGCGATCCGCTCGCGGACCGGCCGTTCGGTCCCGAGCCGGCTCCGGTGGGCGTCGCGGATGCGACCGAGGTCTGCCTGGAGGACCGGCAGGAACCGGAAGACGAACGACGCACCCATCCCGAGGAACTGCCCGGTGCGGCCGGGGACCAGCCGCTGGAGGGCGGCACGCGATTCCCGGACCGACGTCGTCCGCACGTAAGCGGCCGTGACGAGCAGGACGAGCAGCACCCGATAGCCCGCGAGCGCCGGGCCGACCGCCTCCTCGATGACGAACCACGGCGCCCCGAGCGTGAACCCCTGCAGGAGCGGCGCCGCCGCGACGAACGGGAGCACGATCCGGTACTCCCAGAGGCTCCGGCGGACGGAGGTCCGCGCCGCCGCCAGCACGCCCAGGGTCAGCCCGGTCAGGACCACGAGACCTGCCGGCGTGGTGTGGACGAACGCCGCCGCGACGAAGGTGACCTGGACGGCCAGCTTCGGCCGCGGATCGAGCCGGTGGGCGAACGACGACCCGGGCTCGTACACCAGCGTCACGGTGGCCGTTCCGCTCCTCGCCCCGTCATGGGCCTCGTCCGTCCCTTCGTCTCGTCATGGGCCTCGTCCGTCCCCTCGTGTCGTCATGGCCCTCGTCCGTCCCCTCGTGTCGTCATGGCCCTCGTCCGTCTTCTCACGTACTCCTGCCCCTCGTCCGTCTTCACGCGTCTTCATGGTGGTCGGACGTCGTACTGCACGAGTTCCGGGCCGACCGACGCGACGGCCCCGTCGGCGACGACGGTGCCCTCCGAGAGCACGACGACCCTGTCGGCGAGCCGGTCGACGTCCCGGAGGTCGTGGGTGACGACGATCACGCTCGTCCCGCGACGGTGGAGGGACTCGAGGTGGGCCACCAGCCGGCGCCTCGCCGGCCAGTCGAGCCCCCCGAACGGTTCGTCGAGGACCAGGTGAGAGGGCTCCATGGCCAGGGCCCCGGCGATCGCGACACGGGCCTGCTCGCCGCCGGAGAGTCGGTCGACGCGGTCCTCGCCACGGTCGTCCATCCCGACCGCAGCGAGGGCCGTTGCGACCCGTCTGTCGATCTCCTCGCGGGGCAACCCGAGGTTCTCGGGTCCGAAGGCGACGTCGGCGGCGACCGTCGCGGCGACGAAGCAGTCCCGCGGGTTCTGGAAGACCATCCCGACCGCCGTCCTGGCGGCGAGCAGGTCGTCGCCGACCCGGACGCCGTCCACCCGGACCTCGCCCTCGTCCGGTTCGAGCAGGCCGTTGAAGTGCCGCACGAGCGTGGTCTTGCCAGAGCCGTTCGCGCCGGCCAGCACGACGAACTCGCCGTCGTCGATCGTCAGCGAGACGTCGTCGACCGCGGTGGTCTCGCCGTAGCGGTGGACGAGCCCCTCCGTGCGGATCATCCGGCCCGGATGGCGTCGCTGCGGACGACGGCGACGGCGGCGGCCATCTTCAGGATCTCGGGGACGACGAAGGGCGCGACGGTCGCGAGCAGCGCCTCGACCACGCCGACCCCCGTGACGAACACGAACCCGACCGTGCCGAGGGCGTAGATGACGGCGGTCCCCGCGACCATCGCGCCGACGAGCCGAGGCAATCCCACAGCGCTCGGATCGCGGACCTCCAGGCCGCCGTGGACGACGAGCCCGATCAGCGCCGCCGCGATCGGGTACGACCAGAGGTAGCCGAACGTCGGCTCGCCGCCCAGGAGGATCGCCACGCCGGCCGTCCCCCCGGAGAACACCGGGGCGCCGATGGCGCCGGCGGCGAGGTACAGGACCAGCGCCGCGCCGCCCCAGACCGGGCCGAGGAGGATTCCGGCCAGGAACACCCCCAGCACCTGGAGCGTCACCGGCACCGGCGTCCCCGGGAAGGGGAAGGACACGTAGGCGAACGCCCCCACGAGCGCCGCGAAGAGGGCGGCTCGGGCGATGTTCAGCGTGGTCTCGTCGCCGACGAGCTGGACCTCGGAGGTCGTCGTGTTGCGCATGCGCGGAGACAACTCCGTCAACCGACTTGACGGTGACGGTTGACGAGATGGGCGACACCCGAACCGCCGGGTGAGCCCCCGACGGACCCGATGGTGGTGTCGAAGTCGTGCCGGTTCGACCTGGGACGGTCCGGTGCGAGGCCCGCACGGCTGGAACAGGTTTATATACCTCAAGCGACTGGAGTCACAGCCACGATGGACGACAAGACCGAGGAGCTCCGCGACATCTTCGTCGACGTCACCGACGAGGAGACGGTGACCGAGCGGCAGGAGGCCGGCCGCGGCACGTTGACGGAGGACGGGGCCTCCTCGGAGGAGATCGGCGAGGTGATCGCCCGCATGCGTGAGCGCTACGAGTTCTCGACGTCGCTGACGGACGAGGAGCTGCCGACCGTGGTCGAGTCCTTCTACGGGGGGGCCTCCGACGCGGACATCGCGGACGAACTCGACGTCCCGGAGGCGGAGGTCTTCCGTGCGCGGATGGACCTCCACCTCCTCCGCGAGTCGGACCTGGAGGCGCCGTTCGAGCTCGACGACCTCCGGAAGCTGCAGGACGCGGGGCTCTCCACGGACGCGATCGCCGACGAACTCGGCACCTCCGAGGAGACCGTCGACCGCTTCCGGCGCATCGTCGCCGCCCAGGACGAGGCGCGCCGCGCCAGCGATCGCTTCCGGAGCGAGTTCGAGGACCTCGTCGCCGACGCCGACCTCGCCGACCAGCTGACGTCCGACGTCAAGGAGGACGGGCTCGAGGAAGCCACCGACGGCATGGAGACGGACGTCTCCTTCTAACGACCTTTTTCTGCGGGGGCACTCGGCCCGCGCGACACACGAGTCGCGCGTGCCTCAACCCCCTTGAAAAATCTCGACCAAAAAG
>SLIW01000363.1 GCA_007135435.1 Natronomonas sp. | reverse complement strand
GGCTCTCGATCGCTGGACTCGCAGACGTAGCGAACGGCGGCAGCCTCCCAGTCGCCGCGGACGACGTCCAGGCCGACGCGGTGGGTGATCGGGCGCATCGATCCGAAGCGCTGCTGGCCGAAGACGTTCGGGACGGCAACCGCGCCGTCGTCGTCGGTACCGCCCTCGACGACGGCGTATTCGTCGACGTGCCCGTCTGCCGCGAACTGGCCGAGCTCGGCAGCGATCTGCCCGGCGTTCCCGGGCCGGTCGGGGTCGCGGACCACGAGCTCGAAGTCGTTGCCGGCGAGGTCGCCGAAGAGCACCGGTCGCCCGGCGCGGCCGAGCACTTCCACGTCGGCTCCCTCGAGGGAGGGGAGCTCGTTCGCCTCCAGCCGGATCGAGAACAGCTGCGTCGTCACGGCGTGCTTGTCCTTCGTGCCGGCCCAGGAGACGCGCTCGCGGCTGATCCCGAGTCGGTCCGAGAGCGCCGAGGCGAAGTCGTTGGTGTCCCACCCCCGGAGCGTCGCCCGGAAGACGAGGTGCGGGTAGGAGCCGAAATCGGCGTCGACCGGGCGGACGTCGACGTCGAACGCCTCGCGTTCGCGCACCCGGAAGTCCTCCGGGCGGTCGCGGAGTCGGCCGCCGACCCCGTCGGTGTCCGAGACGTAGTAGTCGACGCCGACGGCCCGCTCGACCGGGTGCGCCTCGCGCATACCGGGGGCTGCGGGACCGACGGTCAAAGCCTCTTGCGTCTCGGTCGGTGGACGGCGGTCATCGGTCGCAGCTATCGGTGGGAGCCATCGACGTCGAGACCCGACAGGAGTCAGCGACACAGCGACTCGGCGGGACCACCGGGGTGCCGAGGGACTGGGGGCGCGACGTGCCCGCGGCGCAATGGCTCTCCCAGGAGATATCGTCCGCAGGACGAGTCCGCTCTGCCGCGCTCAGTCGTCCGGGAGGAGTGGCGTCGCGTCCTCCGAGGGCACGAATCGGCGCGGGCGGCCGCCGTCGGTCACGACCGGTTCGGTGGACGTTCGTCGAGGCATCACGGGAACGAGCGGTTCGATCTGGTCGTTCGTCATCCAGGTCGACGTACCGGGTCCAGTACCTTAAACCTTCACGATTGATAATCAACTTCCGGCAAGTACTGCCGGTCCGGGGTCGGTGGCCGCGGTGGACGCGGGGGGCGCCGCGACCACGGCGGGGGCTATGGACGCGGCGGCCCCGGTGGCCCGGGTGGCCGTGGGTGGTAGGGGTCGAACGATACCGTCAGCAGGTAGTCAGATACTGTGGGGAGTCTGATCTGGTCGATCCCATGCTACCCTACTGAGGGGTTATTGGCATGCAGGCCCAACGGATCGGAATAATGGCTACAGAGGCGACGTTCACGATCCCGTCGGACGAATTCCCACTGGGCTGTGTGTTCGAACGATTCCCTGACGTCTCCGTCCACCTGGAGCGAGTCATCCCCGCAGGGGACTTGGTGGTCCCCTACTTCTGGGTTCGAGGGACCACAGCGGAAGATATCGAGGACGTATTCACCGGACAACCGGGGGTCAAGTCTATCCGACTCGTCGACACCGTCGAGGATCAGCGTCTGCTACGCGCCGAGTGGGAACAGGACTATTCAGGGATCATGCAGGCGCTGACGGAGTCGGCCGCCGTGCTCATCGATGGGAACGGCACGAACGAGCAGTGGACGTTCGAGATTCGCGGGAACGATCGAAGCGAGATCGCTGACTTCCATCAACACTGTCAGGAGCTGGATATCCAGCCCACCCTCACAGAGCTGCACGCGCTGACCCCGATCAGCACCGATACCGAGAAAGCACTGACCGAACCGCAGGAGGAGGCGTTGATCCTCGCCTACGAGCGCGGCTACTATCAGACGCCACGCGAGGTCACCTTGAAGGAACTCAGCGACGAACTCGGCATCACCCAGCAGGCTGTCGCGTCCCGACTCCGGCGCGGGATCGAACAGATCCTGGGGGAGACATTGCCCGAATCGGAGGCGAACAACGGGTAGGTTATTAAAAGTACGTTGAATACGAAAAATCAAGCCTCATCCTGACACACCATTCTAGATTGGCGTACCGATGGGTGATCTCGACTTCGTGCTCGACCTCTGTCGAGACCGACGCCGGCGCATCGTCCTGGGGATCCTCGCAACGGAACGACGGTCGTTGACGCTGACCGACCTCACGAAGGTGGTCCTCAAACACGATCATCAGACACCAGCGACAGACATCTCCGAGGAGATTTTCACCCCTATCCAGCTCTCACTTCACCACCACCACATTCCGAAGTTGACGACGGCCGGAGTCGTCGAATACGATACGGAACGGCATCTCGTGGACCCGACCGAGCGATTCGAACACCTGGAGCCGTACCTGTCCGAGATCCTCGCGATGGACCCCGGTCTCGACCACCCCGTCGAGCTGTGAGGACGACCAGACGAACCGTCGTTTGTGGTGTCGTCCTATCTTCGTTCAGCGCCTGTGAGCTAGGGTGATGGAAGCAGGTACAGCGAGTGAACTGCTGATCCAGTGCAATCCTCACAAGTTGACCGATTCGTCATGTTGAATTCATACCCGACGTCTCGTCGCGTATCTTCGAAGCAATCCCGAGATGAGGAATTTGGTGCAGGTCACTGCTCGCCCCGTCGTAACTGAAGATCGAATCACTCGATACAAGGTGACCAGGTGATGGGGTTGTCCACTACACGTCCGCACAAGGTTGTCCACTACACTTCCGCTCAACAACGCATTGCATGGACGTGGGAGAATCCGAATTCCGTCGTCGAGGTGTCTTCGAAACCGACATCTGATCGATTACATGTCCACGCTATTGTACGCTCCCGTCCGGTTCAGTAGAGGCTCAGATCGCCGGTCACCTTGTCGACGACGTTCTCCGCACCGGGGCCGACCGCCAGCGCCGTCAGCGTCCCGGGCTCGAGCTGGGTGTGGCCGGCGTCGCGGACCAGCGCGTACGGCAACCCCTCGCGACGCGCCTCGTCGGCGAGCCGCTGGAGCTCCTTCTCCCCGGAACCCTTGAGGACGACCTTCTTCTGCCCGCCGGAGGTCCACTCCTGCCGGGTGGAGGGGCCAGCCTTCTCGTAGGCCTTGAGGGAGGCGTGGGCGACCTGGGCAGCCAGCTTCCCCTTTCCCATCCCCAGGTCGGTGCGGGCGACGATGGCCTGCTTCATACGTGGCGGTGGACCGGGGCGTACAAGTGCGTGCCGGGAACCGACCACGGACGGTCCGGTCCGCGACCGAAGCCCTTTATGCCCCTGTCGTCCCCGAATGGTGGTATGATACTTTCGGATACGGACATCCGTCGCCGGCTCGATAACGGCGACCTGGTCGTCGACCCGCTGGACGACCCCGAGCTGCAGATCCAGCCGGCGAGCGTCGACCTCCGCCTCGGTGAGGAGTTCCTCGAGTTCCGCCGCACGAACATCCCCTGCATCCACCCGACGAGCCAGCGGGAGGTCGGCGAGTACGTCGAGGAGACCCGGGTCGACGACGGCGACGACTTCATCCTCCACCCCGGCGACTTCGTGCTCGGGACGACGAAGGAGCGCGTCGCCATCCCGGCGGACCTCATCGCCCACGTCGAGGGCCGGTCGTCGCTCGGACGACTGGCGATCGTGGTGCACGCGTCGCTCCCGTACGACGAGGAGGTCTTCCTGTGGACTCCAGAGGGAGGCTTCGGGTTCCACGAGATCGGCGACATCGTCGAGAACGAGCGACCCGCGCGAGCCGTCGCGTTCGACCCCAAGACGCTCCAGGTACGCACCCATCGAGTCACCGACTACATCACCAACCCGACAAAGCGTATCTATCGGGTGAGCCTGGAATCCGGGCGGGAGGTGCTGGTGACCCGGGACCACAACCTCTTCACGCTCGACGAGAACGGCGGAGTGACCCGACTCCCGAGCGAAAACGCCGAGGGCACCCACGTCATGGTTCCGGGGCGCCTGCCGCGTTCACCGAGCGAGGAGACGGAGATCGACCTCGTGTCGTTGTTCGAAGGGGACGAGGACGTCATCGCGTACGCGGCGGACGGCCTCGGAGCGGTCGAGTGGAGCGACGACGTTCCCCAGGTCTCGCAACGCCACTACGACTCGCGGAACGCCGCACCGCTTTCCTGTGTCTCCTCGGCGGACGCGCCAGCCGACGCCGAGGTCGCGTTCAAACAGAGCGACGCCCGGCTGCCACGCGAACTCGAGATCACGCCCGAGTTCGGCTGGGTACTCGGCTTCTACATCGCCGAGGGATCCGCTCGACGGAAACAGGTACAGTTCGCCAACACGGACGCGGCGTACATCGACCGAGTCGCCGCATGGTTCGAGGCGTACGATAGCAGTCTCTATCGGAGACGGGGAGAGAACGGCGTCGAGAGACTCGCCGTCTGTTCGGCGCTCTGGTCGAAGGTCTTCCGTCGGCTCGCCGGCTCCGGTGGAGAGAAGAACGTCCCGGACCACGCGTGGAACTGGCCCGAACCGGTCCTGGAGGCGCTGCTGGACGGACTCCTCGACGGGGACGGCTGTCGTCGGGACTCGCGAGAGACGCTTTACACGGCGAACGAGTCGCTGGCGAACCGGACGATGTACCTCGCGGCCAGACTGGGCCTTCATAGTTCGGCGTACAGCCGCGAGCGCGAGGTGTACATCGAGCCGAGCGACCTGTACAACGAGCACGTCGAGTGGGCTATCGACACCGCAAGCGAACCGCACAAACGGGGACAGTACGTACCGAATCCGAGCTCCCTCCTGCGGCGCCTGCGTGAGGAAGCGGACATGACGATGTCCGATGCGGCCGAGGCGATGGGGTACTCGTCGAAGAGCAGTATCTCGAATGTCGAGAACGAGGAATACGACTCGGTCAAGCGCGAGACGCTCCGTCGATTCCGCGACGCGTACGCCGACGCGGGCGTCGATACCGTCCGGCTCGATCAGATCCTCCGGGAGGACGTCCGTTTCGAGAGGGTCGTGAGTGTGGAGGAGACCGACCGCGTCGAGCCGACGTACGACCTCGAGGTGCAGCCGAACGGCGAGACGATCGAGAACTTCCTCGGTGGTCGCGGCGGGGTGTTCCTGTCGAACACCGCCGGGCTCTGCGACCCGGGGTACGAGGGCCAGATCACCCTGGAGCTGTCGAACCTCGGGACGGCGCCGGTGGCGCTGACCCCGGGGATGCGGGTCTCCCAGCTCACGTTCACGGAGCTGAAGACGCCGGCCGAGCGACCCTACGGCGCCGAGCGCGGCTCGAAGTACCAGGGCCAGCGCGGCCCGCAGGCGTCCCGGATCCAGGGTGATCGGGAGTTCGGGGGCGACCAGTGAGATGAAGTTCGTCGAGGAGGTGGTCGTCGAGGCGTTCCTCCCGACCTTCCGGTCGATGCTGGCCGGCGAGCTCCGCGAGCGGGGGCTCACCCAGAGCGAGGTGGCCGAGCTCCTCGGCATCAGCCAGAGCGCGGTCTCGAAGTACGCCCACGGCGACGTCGACGTGGACCCGACGCTCGCCGACGACGAGCGCGTCCGCGAGCTCGTCGATCGGCTCGCCGAGGGGCTGGCGAGCGGCGAGATGTCCCGCGTCCAGGCGCTCGTCGAGGCGGAGGTGCTGATCCGCCAGCTCGAGCGGGGCGACGTCCTCTCGCGGCTCCACGAGGAGGCGTTCCCGCCGCTGGGTGACTACGAGGGCCCGCTCGACGTCCACGACCCGGAGGGCGAGCTCCGGATGACCGAGCGGGTCCGCTCGTCGGTCCGCCGCGGCGTCCGGACCCTCGAGAACACGAGCGGCTTCGCCGCGCTCGTGCCGGCGGTCGGCTCGAACCTGGTCGAGGCGCTGCCGGACGCCGAGACCATCGACGACGTGGCGGCCGTCCCCGGTCGCATCCTCGACGTCAAGGGGCGGGCCACGGTGCCCGCCGATCCCGAGTTCGGCGTCTCCGAGCACGTCGCGACGCTGCTCCTCGCGACCCGGGAGGGAGGGTCGGACGCCCGGGCGGCGCTCAACGTCCGCTACGACGAGGACCTCCTGGCGAAGCTCGAGGCCGCGGGTTACGAGACCCGCGAGTTCGACGCCGAGGACGACCTCGAGGCGGCCGTCGTCGCGGCGCTGTCCGACGACCCCGACGTCGACGTCCTCTACCAGACCGGCGGCTTCGGCATCGAGCCGATCGTCTACGTCCTCGGCGCGGACGCGACCGCCGTCGTGAGCGTCGTCAGGGACGTCCTGTGAGTTCCGAGGACGAGGGGGGACCGCACGTGGGCACCGACGAAGAGAAGGGACGGCCCGGCCCGAGCGTCCCCGAGTTCTACGGCCGCTGGGCGGGCCTCTACGACGCCATCGCCACGGTCCCGGGGGTCGCCCGGTGGCGGCGGGTCGCGGCAGACCGGGTCGCCCGACCGGGCGACACCGTCGTCGAGATGGGCTGCGGCTCCGGGGCGAACCTCCCGCACCTCCGCGAGCGGGTCGGCCCGGAGGGACGGGTCATCGGCGTGGATCTGACCGGGCCGCTCCTCGAACGCGCCCGGAGGCGGGCCGCCCCGTACGCCAACGTCGCCGTGGTCCGGGGGGACGCGACCCGGCCGCCCGTCACGGCAGACGAGGTCGACGCCGTCCTCGCGACGTTCGTCTGCGGGATGTTCGAGGACCCGGCCGCCGTGGTCGACGGTTGGGGCGACCTCGTCGGCCCAGGGGGCCGGATCGCCCTGATGGACATGACCGCGACCGACGATACGCGAGGCCGGGCGCTCAACCCGCTGTTCAGCGCGTTCGCCGCCGCGAGCGCGCCCGGCGCCGGGCCACTGGAGGTCCTCCGCGCGCCGGCCTCCCGGTTCGACTCCCGGCTGACCCGGCGCGTAGCCGCCTCGCGGGAGTCCCTGGTAGCGCGGGCCACCGAGCGGCGCTACGAGACGTTCGCCCTCGGGTTCGTGGGCCTCCTCTCGGGGCGGATCGAGTGATGGAAGACAGACACGTGTTCGTGCGGAGAGAGACACTGCCGGGTGTCATTACACGCTTCCGCGTGAGTACGATTAATGTGCCCCGGGACGAACAGAGCCCATGCCTGGGGTACCCGACGACGTCGAATTTCTCGTCACGTCGGACCACCGCATCGCCGTGCTCGACGCCCTGATCGAGGGCCCGGGTGACCGTGACGTGTTGCGATCCGCCACGGGAGCCTCGTCGCCGACCATGAGCCGAATCCTCACCGACTTCGAGGAGCGCAACTGGGTGGAACGCGAGGGCCGGACGTACCAGCTGACTGGCCTGGGCGAGTTCGTCGCCGGTCGACTCGCGGAGTTCGTGGAAGCGATGACGGTCGAGCACCGACTTCGTGACGTCTGGCAGTGGTTGCCTCACGAACTCGACGGGTTCAGCGTCGACCTGTTCACTGACGTGGCGATAACCCGCCCGAATCCTGGCTACCCGGACAGACCCGTCGAACGCCGTATCGAGTTGATCACGGAGACGTCCACGTGGCGTGGGGTTGGCGTGGCGATGCTGGGGTTACGGACGCTGGAGACCTCGTTCGATCGGTTCATCGACCAGCAGGACGAGTTCCACTGCGAGTACATCTATCCGCCGGAAGTGTTCGAGGAGCTCCTGTCGTGGGGGGACACAGAGAAGATCCTGGAGGCTGCCCGTAGCGAAAGCTACTCCGTCTTGCTCCACGAGGACCTCCCGTTCGACGAGAGGTACGAGATCTGTCTCTTCGACGAGTGCGTGACCATCTGTTGTTACGATCACGAGATCGGCGGATTACAGGCGCTCGTCGAGACGACCAGTAGTGACATGCGAACGTGGGCGGAGTCGTACTACGAGCAGTTCCGCACAGAAGCCGAGCCGCTCGGAGACCCGTCCGAACGGGGTTCACCGATATCGCTCGAATAGGCCACCACACCTTGGGCCGACTCACTGGGACGACCCACTCGTCCGACTCACTGGGCCGACCCACTCGTCAGACCCCTTGACATTCCAGGATATTTCACGCCGTGAAAAAATTTGCACGGCGAACGCCTTTCAGCGGGAATCTATAACAGATTCGCGGTCGGTCCGTGTCGTATGGGATCTGACGCAGAAAGCGGTGACCAGATCGAGGGATTCGAAGCGGCGTTTCACGGTGAGCTGATTCGCGCCGGCGACCAGGACTACGACGAGGCTCGCTCCGTCTGGAACGGCATGATCGACAAGCGTCCCGCCCTCGTCGCCCGGTGCGCGGACGTCGCCGACGTCGTCGGTGCGGTCGAGTTCGCCCGCGAGCGAGAGCTGCTCGTCGCCGTCCGAGGGGGCGGACACAACGCTGCCGGTCTCGGAACGTGTGACGACGGGATCGTCATCGACCTCTCGGCGATGAACTGGGTGGACGTCGACCCCGATGCCCGGCGGGTACGCGTCGGCGGCGGTGCCACCTGGCGGGACGTCGATCATGCGACGCAAACGTTCGGACTCGCAGTTCCGGGTGGGATCGTTTCCCACACTGGTGTCGCAGGTCTCACCCTCGGTGGCGGGTACGGCCACCTCCGTCGAAAGTACGGACTGACCTGCG
>SLIW01000037.1 GCA_007135435.1 Natronomonas sp. | reverse complement strand
CTGTTCGCCGGCGACCTGGTCTTCGCCAACGGCGGCTTCGGTCGGACGGACCTCCCCGAGGGGGACCACGCACGCCTGGTCGAGAGCATCGAGTACCTGCTGGAGACGGTCGGTGACTCCCTGTCGTCGATGTACGTCGGCCACGGCCCGACCGTGGAGACGAACCCCGTCTACCACATCGAGCTCGCGCTGCAGGCGGCGCGGATGAGCGCCTGAGGGGCCTCTGACGGGGTGAAGCCAGTGTTCCTGGACCACCGGGACCTTATACTGTCTGCTGTAACTATTTGAGGCGGAAGTGTCGAAGACACACCGTTTCGGAGCGTCTACTCCCGACTCTCTCGAAGCTGTCTTCACGGAATTACAGTCGACAGTATTAGACCGCCGACAGCAACGCGTCGTACGCGTCGCCGTAGGCGTCCGCGATGCTGCCGACCGACCCCCGCTCGTCGCCGGTCAGCGCCGGGAGCGACGTGGTGGCGGCCGGTTCGAGGAGGTCGACCACGTGGCCAACACGCTCCTCGAGCCGCCCCTCGTAGGCGCTGCCGCTGGTGACATCGCAGGCGCGCGCGTACCGCTCGCCGTCGTACACCCGACAGCGCCGAGGTTCGACCACGGCGACGGCGTCCGGGACGAACGCCGACAGCGGCCGCGCGACGTCGGCGTACGACTCGACGACCGCCGCCTCGCGCTGGTCGACGGTCTCGGCCAGTGCGTCCAGCGCGGGCCGGTGGAGGTTCACCATCGCGTCCTCGAGCGCCTGGAACGACTCGACGACCGTCGCCTCGGCCAGGGGGAGTGCCTTGGGGAGGATCGACGGGAGCTCGACGGTGCCGTTGACGAGGTAACGGTCGGCGCCGTCGAGGGTCACACGGTCGACCGCGAAGGCGCGACCCTCCCGACCGAGGAGCCCCGTCCCACGACCAGGCGTCGGCAGCCACAGCCGGTGGACGGGGTTGAGCTCCTCCGGGCGGGCGTTTGCCGAGGAGGCCCCGACGAGCCGGCGGACGTCCGCCCCGTACAGCCGGCCGTCTGCGAGGGTCGCCCTGAGATCGTCGTGGTCGTACCAGTAGTCGTTGCCCGCCCGGGGTTTGTACGCCGGCAGGCCCGTGCGAGAGGCGAGGCCGGCCGCGAAGGTCGTCTTGCCTGCGTCGACCTCGGCAGCCCCGGTGACGAGCAGCTTCATCGGAGCCCGTAGTAGCCGGGTTCGTCGTCCGCGTCCGGCTCGGCGAAGACGAACGACTCCTGGTTGTCGAGCATCCAGGGGATGGCCCAGTCGAGGAGGACGTCCTCGGTCTCGCGGTCCAGCTCCCTGTCCGGGTCGAGGCCCTGAAGCAGTCGGGCGATCTCGTAGACGGTGTACATGGTCTCCGCGTCGAGCACCTCGTCGGGGTCGCGGAACTCGAACGGTCGGACGTCGTCGAAGTCCGCGCGTGGCCGGGGCATGCGCGACGATATGCCCGGGGCCCTTTTGGCCCTGACGGGACGTCGACGGCGGGACGCCCTCGTGCCGGTAGCGTGGAACCAGGCGGGAGATCGTTGCTCCAGTGGTGTGCATCCAGGTGGGACGCCGTCGAGACAGTGGCGTAGATCCAGACGGGACGCCGTCGAGTCAGCGGCGTAGATCCAGACGGGAGGCCATCGTACCAGTGGCGGGGATATCGTCGTGTACTCCCCACATGAATGCTAACCTGTGGCGTGATACGACCCCGCACAGTTTTTGCCCCAGGTCACGTAGTTCCGACCGTCATGCCCGACGACAGCTCCGAGCGGTCGCGGCGTCGACTGCTGCAGCTCATGGGCGGTGCATCCATGGTCGGCCTCGCCGGTTGCGCCGCCATCGACGACTACGACGCCGACATCCAGTTCGAGGCGCTCCAGCTGGTCCCGGACGACGAGCCCCGGGAGATCGACGAGGTCCCGGTCGACGAGGAGGTGCCCGACGAGCTGGCCGAGTGCGAGGATCTCGAGGGCAACGAGCGCGACCCGAACGACCTCGAGCCGAAGGACGAGGTCGCCTATACGACCAACCCCGAGAGCTACCAGCTGTGTGCGAACTGTGCGTACTTCTGTCCGAGCGAGACGTCCGACACGTGGGGTGCCTGCTCGGTGGTCGAGGGCGTGATCGCCTCCCAGCACTGGTGTGCGCTCTGGGAACCTGCGGGCGACCTCGACCACGACCCCAGCCCGAGCGCCCACGACGACGGGTAGCGCCACCGACCGCCGATTCGAGGGAGCCTGCCGCTCGCTGCCTGGTGTCCCCCGAGCGCTTCAGCGCGCCGAGGCTGCCGGTCGAGCGTCCCCTCACCCGGTGAGGGTTCCTCGGTAAATGAACGGTTCTGATCGCTGGTCGAGGAGCCTCCTCACGCGTGGTGGCGACGCCGAAAGAACGGGTGGGTTTGACTGCGGGACGACGCGACGGGGCTACTGTCTCTTCGCCTTCTCGAGCTGCTCGGCGACGTTGTCCCAGTCGACGACCTCGAAGAAGCCGTCGACGAAGCTCCCGCGGTCGGGGCCGTAGTCGTAGTAGTAGGAGTGCTCCCAGACGTCGAGGGCGAGGACCGGGTGGCTCCCCCACAGCGCGCCCTGGTCGTGCTTGTCGACCACCAGGTTGCGCAGCTGCTTGGCGACGGGGTCCCACACGAGGAGCGCCCAGCCCCCGGCGGCCGAGGCGGCGGCTTCGAACTCGCCCTTCCAGCCCTCGTAGGAGCCGAAGTCCTCCTCGATGGCGTCGCGGATCTCGCCGTCCGGCTCCCCACCGCCGTCCGGGGACATGTTCTCCCAGAACAGCGTGTGGAGGTAGTGGCCGCACCCGTTGTGGGTCACGCTCCGGATGGCCCCGCCTGAGGTCCCGAAGTCGCCAGACTCGCGGTTCTCCGCGAGCGTCTCCTCGGCGCTCTCGAGGCCGTTGACGTAGCTCTGATGGTGGGTGTCGTGGTGCCACGTCACCACCTGCTCGGATATCGACGGCTCGAGCGCGTCGTAATCGTACGGCAGTGGCGGCAGTTCGGGTTCGGAATGCTCGGGCATGTATATCGGCCTCCAATCCTATACGTCTCCGGCAGCACTGTTAAAAGTTCAGGTCAGACGGGTATCATGCCGCTTTAGCCGCTGCCGCGGCGGCCTAGCGATCAGGGGTCGAGCCAGGTCGATGGGCGACCTCCTGCAGCCCGTCCGCCCGGGCCCGGTCGATGGTCGCCGCGAGCTCCCATCAGGTCCGTCGGTCTCGACGACGTCCTCGCACACTCAGGTCCCGCCCTCGCCCCGGGCGCGTTCGAAGGTCTCGAGCGCCCGTTCTCGGCGTTCGGCGTGGTCGACGACCGGCGCGGGGTACCCCGGCGCCGCGGTCTCCCGTTCGTCGGCCGACAGGTCGTTCCAGCCGTGGATCACCCCCGGATCGACGTCCCGGAGCTCCGGGACGTACCGCGCGACGTACGCGGCGTCGGGGTCGTACCGCTCGCCCTGGGTCGTCGGGTTGAAGATCCGGAAGTACGGCTGGGCGTCGGTCCCGGTGGAGGCGGCCCACTGCCAGCCGCCGGTGTCGTTGGCGGTGTCGTGGTCGACGAGGTGCTCCCGGAAGTGCGCGTAGCCGTGACGCCAGTCGATCAGCAGGTCCTTCGTCAGGAAGGACGCGACGATCATCCGCAGCCGGTTGTGCATGAACGCCTCCGCCAGGAGCTGGCGCATCCCGGCGTCGACGATCGGGTAGCCCGTCTCACCCCGCTTCCACGCCTCGAGGAGGTCGGGGTCGTTCTCCCACTCGATGTCGTGTTCGTACTCGCGGTAGTTCTCCGTCACCACGTCCGGGTTGTAGTAAAGCACCTGGGCGTAGAACTCCCGCCAGGCGAGCTGCGAGCGGAAGGTCTCGATCGACTCGCGCTCCTCACCCGAGACCTCATCGAGGCGCTCGCGGACCGCGGCGTCCACCTCCCGGATCCCGACGGTGCCGAACTTCAGGTGCGGCGACAGTCGCGAGGTGCACGCCTCGGCGGGGTAATCGCGCGCCTCGGCGTAGCGGAGGACGTCCTCGGCGAGGAACGACTCGAGGAGTTCGCGGGCGGCCTCGGTGCTCGCCGTCGGGATGGCGGCGTCCGGCTCCGCGAACCCCAACTCCTCGACCGTCGGGAGTTCACCGGGGGCGACGTCGACCTCGACGACGTCCTCGGCACCGGCGAGTTCGGGGACCTCCTCGGCACCGGCGAGTTCGGGGACTGATCGGGGCGCGTCCTTCTCGCGGTCACGCCACTTCTTCCAGTAGTAGGTGTACACCGCGTAGGGCTCGCCCTGTGTGGTGGTGATCGACCCCGGCGGGTGACAGACCGCATCGTGGAACGGCCGGGGGAGCCGGCCCTCGTCTTTCAGCTCCTCGGCGACGTGGTCGTCGCGACGCTGGGCCAGCCCGGAGTAGTCACGGTTCCACGAGACCGCGTCGGCGTCGATGGCTTCGGCGAGGTCGGGAACGGTGCCCGTCGGTTCCCCCCGGCGCAGGAGGAGTTCCGACCCCTGCTCACGGTAGGCCGCCCGGAGGGTCGACAGCGCCTCCAGCATGAAGGCGACTCGCGGCGGGGCCGCGTGCGCGAGGACCTCGTCGTCGAAGACGAAGACCCCGACAGGTGGGTCGGCGGGCTCCGCGAGGCCGCGATTGTCGGCCAGCCGGAGGTCCCGACGGTGCCAGTGCAGGCGCACGCCAGACCCACGGCCTACTGGCGTGAAAAGCTCCCGGTCGATGGTCTCCAGCGCGACGCGGTCCGCCCGAGGGAGGAGGTCTTCACGAGGGATGCGGTCCGCCCGAGAGATGTGGTCCGGACGAGGGGCCGACTCCCGTGCGGATCCCTACGCGGACGCTACTTGTGGGCGTCCAGCAGGTCGTAGCTGCGCTCCCACTCGTAGTCCTCGTCGAAGTACCGCTCGGCGAGGGGCTCGTCGGGCATCTCGCCCACCGCGCGCTTCTCCTCGCCGTACGACGGCCGGTCGGCGTCGTGGTAGAAGCGGCCGGTGAGCACGGTGCCCTCGTAGAGGGCGGACTCCGTCTCGTACATCATGTCGGCGGCCTCCCGGCGGTCGGTGAGGTCGAAGTCGTAGTCCTCGTTCTCCTGGACGTCGACGTAGGGGACGTACTGCTTGGCGTCCTTGTTCCAGGTCGGACACTGCGTCAGGAAGTCGATGTGGGCGAAGCCGTCGTGCTCGATCGCCTCGACCAGGATCTCCTGTGCCTGGTTTGGGTTGACCGCGGCCGTCCGGGCGACGTAGGAGGCGCCGGCCGTCAACGCCAGCGACATCGGTCGGATCGGCGCCTTCGCCGAGCCGTGGGGCTGGGTCTTCGACTTGTGCCCCATCGGGCTCGTCGGCGACGTCTGGCCCTTCGTGAGCCCGAAGATCTCGTTGTTGAACACGATGTAGGTGATGTCGTGGTTCTCCCGGGCGGTGTGGATGAAGTGGTTGCCACCGATGCCGTAGCCGTCGCCGTCGCCGCCCGCCGCGACGACCTCGACGTCTGGGTTGCCGAGCTTGGCGGCACGGGCGATCGGGAGCGCCCTGCCGTGCAGGGTGTGGAAGCCGTAGCTGTTGAAGTAGCTGTTCAGCTTCCCCGAACAGCCGATGCCCGTCACCAGGAGGATCTCGTCGGGGTTCTTCCCCAGGTCCGCCATGGCGCCCTTCAGCGCCTTGAGGACCCCGAAGTCGCCGCAGCCCGGACACCACGTCGCCTGGGGCTCGATGCCGGGGGTGAACTCGTCTCGCTCTACCTCGCGCCGGTCGCCGATTGCGTTGAACGCGCTCATGGTCAGTCTCAGTCACCTGCCGCGGGGACGAACCGCGTCGTCGGCGCAGGTTCGTCGCCCTGGATGATCGTTTCGAACCCCTCGACCACCTCGTACGGTTCGAAGGGGTTGCCGTTGTACTTGAGGAGGCTGTTCATCTTCGGGCCGAACCGGCCGAGCTCGCGCTGGACGAGCCCGCGGAACTGCCCGGTGGCGTTCATCTCGACGACCAGCGCGTCGTCGACCGACGAGAGGAACTCCGCGAGCTCCGTCTCGGCCAGCGGCATCAGCTCCGAGACGCCCACCGCCCGCACGCTGTGGCCCTCGTCGTTGAGCCGGTCGACCGCCTCGAAGACCGTGCCCTGCTGGCTGCCCCAGGTCAAGATCCCGTAGTCGGCGTCCTCGGGACCGCGGTAGGTCTGGTGGGTCCCGCCCTCGTCGAGCTCCTCGCGGATCGCCTCGAGCTTCCGGAGCCGGCGGTCCACCTGGGCGACGCGGTTGTCTGGGTCCTCGCTGATGTGGCCCTCCGGGGTGTGCTCGTTGCCGGCGGCCAGGTACCGCCCGCCCTTCTGGCCGGGCAGCGACCGCGGCGAGACGCCGTCGTCGCCGGGGTCGTACCGGTAGCGCTGGAACTTCCCGGAGGCGTGGTGGGCCGCCTCGGCGATCTCGTCCTCGGTCAGCGTCGCCCCGAGGTCCGGGCTGGGTTCGCGGTCGAAGAACGACTCGTCGACGTTCCGCAGCTCCCCGGAGAGCTTCTGGTCGTGGACGAGGATGGCCGGCAGGTGGTAGTCGTAGGCCAGCCGGAACGCCGTCCGTGTCTGATCGTAGGCCTCGCTGACGTTCCCCGGCGCGAGGACGACCCGCGTCGAGTCGCCCTGGCTCGTGTAGAGGATGTGCTCGAGGTCGCCCTGCTCCGGCTTCGTGGGCATCCCCGTCGAGGGGCCGGCCCGCATCGCCTCCAGGAGCACCACGGGCGTCTCCGTCATCTCGGCGAGCCCGAGCGGCTCGGACATCAGCGCGAAGCCGCCGCCCGACGAGCCGGACATGGCCTTGACGCCGGCGTGCGACGCCCCGAGCGCCAGCGCCGCAGCGGCGATCTCGTCCTCGACCTGCTCGGAGATGCCGCCGACCTCCGGGAGGTACTGGCTCATCAGGGTGAACACCTCGGTCCACGGGGTCATGGGGTACCCCGAGATGAACCGACAGCCGGCGTCCAGCGAGGCGTAGGCGATGGCGTTCGACCCCGACAGGAGCACCTGCTCGGCGTCGTGGCTCCCCTCCGGCATCCGGAGGTCGTGGGTGAACTCCATCTCGCTGACGTCCTCGTAGGCGTCACGGAGGATCTCCAGGTTCGTGTCGAAGACCTCCCCGGACATGGCGTCCTCCATCAGGCTCTCGACGTGCTCGAGGTCGTACTCGAGGAGCGCCGCCGTAGCCCCGACGCCCGCCGTGTTCCGCATCACCTCGCGGCCCTTCTCGCGGGCCCGCGCCCGGAGATCGAGGGGGTAGACGTGCCAGTCGTTCTCCTCGACGCGCTCCTCGAAGTCGGGGATCTCCGAGGCGTCGAGCAGCCCCTCGTCGTAGACGATGACCCCGCCTTCGCGGAGCTCGTCGAGGTTCTCCGAGAGGGGTTTCAGCTCCTCGTTGCCGTAGTAGGCCTCCTCCTTGGGGTTGCGGGCGAAGGAGTCGCCCAGCGCCAGGAGGAAGTTGTAGCCGTCCCCGCGGGAGCGGACCGGCTCCGGGGCCGCCCGCACCTCCACGTAGGTGTGGCCGCCGCGGATGCGCGACGGGTAGTGTCGATGGGTGAAGACGTGCAGGCCCGACCGCATCAGCGCTCTCGTGAAGTTCTGGCTCGTCGAGTCGATCCCGTCGCCGGAACCACCCGCGATCCGCCAGACGAGTTCCTCTTTCATGGATGTCACCGCGCCCGAAGGCGCACTGTGCAGTGATAACGCCCGGGGCGACTAAAGCGTTTGCGAGGTATTAGCATGGATTAATAATGATAAAGGTGTTTAAATCGTGACCGTCTCCCCACCGGGGCCGCCCCCGTGACGCGACCGGCTGGACGGCTATCGCGCTCACAACCTGCTCGTCGACAGTCCCGTCCACCACCCGTGGGTCCACACGTCGACAGTCCCGTCCCCCATCCGTGCGTCCACAGGCTCCACAATCCGCGCGTCCACAGGCTTATTGCTGCACACGCGCACCCTCCTCCCACCTGGATGTCCCTCACCGAGCTCATTGCCGGGGTGGCGGCCCACGAGATGACCCTCCTGGTGTTCAACGCCGACGAGGGGGTGGTGGCGGACCTCCGCGAGCGGTTCCACGACCGGAACCTCACGGTCGTCACGGACCGGACTCACACGGGGATGCCACAGGGGTTCGCGGTGCTCGCCCGCGACGACGAGTTCGTCACCGCGGTGGCGCTCGAGGACGTCCTCGAGCGCCGGCGGACGACGACCGATCCCGACTTCGACGGGGAGGCCTACCGGCCGATCCTGGACCACCTCGACGAGACGGTGTTCACCTCCTACGACGCGGTCCAGATGCTCGCGGCCTCCCGCGAGATCGAGGACCGTGCCTGGCGGGTCGGTGCCGGCACGCTCCACGCGGGGTTCCAGCGCCTGTCGATCCTCGCGGACGAACTGGATGTCTACGGTCGACTCGGCGACCGCGGTGCGCTGGCGGTCCACGCGTACGCGGCACCCGACGTCCCGGTGCCCGATCACGACACGGACCTGACGATCCACGTCGAGCGCGCCGAGGAGATCGAGCGGACCTGGTTCGTGGTCTACGACGGTGCGGGGGTCG
>SLIW01000242.1 GCA_007135435.1 Natronomonas sp. | reverse complement strand
GCCGTAGCGATGGCGACCTCGAGCACGCTCGTTGTCGCGAACTCGAGTCGCTCACTGCTCGACGGGGAGCCTCCGGACGGCGGGTAGCGGGTGAGTGTCGCTCCCCGGCGAAACCCGAGCGTCGCAGCCCATTTCAGAGTACGGTCAGGAGAGCCGACCGTGCTCTTCGGCTTTCCAGGGTGACGTGTCAGTCCTCCGAATGGTCCTCGACGAGGCCGACGAGGCGCTCGTCGTCGATAAGCGCCTGGAACACGGCGTCCTCGTCCGCCTCCAGCGTGTACCCTGGGCGTCCCTTGCCGACGGGCGACCTCGCCTCGGCCGGCCGTTCGGTGACGAGCCCCCTCCGGGTGAGCTTTCCGAGTGCCGTCATGACCTCCGCCTCCCCGAGGTCGCCGACGACGTGTTCTTCGATCGAAGGGAGCCGACCGCGGCACTCGTCGCGGATCGCGAGCGAGTCGATCCGATCGTCACCCCGTCGCTGGAGCTCGACGATCGCGTGCAGGACGATCTTCTCGGTCAGGGACGTCGACGCCAGGGCTGATTCCGAGTCCATGGTGGCAGGTCGGTCCGGGCGGGTTTAGGAGTGTTCCAGATTCCCACGACGTGGGAGGTCGGTTACCGACGTCGGGGGTCGCTGTATCGCAGGGGAGTCGTGGGGACCCCGAGTACCTATAAGGGAGCCGGCTGGCAACGGTGGGACGTATGTCTGAGATACTGCTCGCAGTCGACGGGGACGAGGAGCGTGCCGAGGCACAGGCGAATGCGCTGGTCGACCTCGACCTCGACCGGGAGGCCGTCACGGTAACCATCCTCCACGTGGCCACGAAGGAGTCCGGTGGGGCGTCAGTCCACCAGATCGGGGCCGTCCGGGACGCCCGCGACATCCTCGAGGACCACGGCTTCGAGGTCGTCCTCAACGAGGGAAGCGGTGACGTCGCCGAACGGATCGTCCGCTTCGCTGACGACATGGACGCGGACCTCGTCTGTCTCGCCGGCCGCAAGCGGAGCCCCGCCGGCAAGACGCTCTTCGGGAGCGTCACCCAGGACGTGTTCCTGGAGACCGACCGACCGATCCTCCTCTGTGGCACGGTGAACTGATACGGGACCAGCGACGTCCACGGGACCAGCGACACCCAGCCATCGTCGACTTCGAACGCGATTCACATCAGGGGCCACCGGGCGGCACAGCGCGTGACCGGATCCAGGCGAAAGAGGTTCGCACCCCTCGGTTTATCCGTCCCCGGGTCGACTGTCGACCATCCCGCGTCGGTCGCGTGACCATCCGTTCCAGGCCCGATCCAGACCCATGCCAGCCCACGTCATCGTCCCCGTCGACGGTTCTTCGCAGTCGCTCGCCGGACTCGTCTACACGCTCGTCTCATTTCCGGAGGCGTCCGTCACTGCACTGCACGTCCTCGATCCGATGTCCGGGGGCTACCCTTCGTCACGTCTCGACGACGATCCGGACGCCACCCCGCAGCGGTTCGGCGAACAGATTCTCGAGGAGGCAAGCGAGATCGCCGCGGAGTACGACCGCGACCTCGAGACGGCCATCGAGTCGGGGCGCCCCCACGCTGTCATCCTCGAGCAGATCACCGACCTAGACGTCGATCACGTGGTGCTGGGGAGCCACGGAGGCTCGCCGGTCGCGGGTCCCTTCCTCGGACACGTCAGTGAGGCTGTGGTCAAGCGGGCGCCGGTCTCGACGACCGTCGTCCCGGAGACGCGAGCCGACGTACTGCAACGATCGTTCCCCGGACGCATCCTGGTCCCGGTCGACGGATCGGAGCAGTCGCTGGCCGCCCTGGAGTACGCGCTCGATCGATTCCCCGCGGGACGGTTCACCGTCTTCCACGCCGTCTCGCTCCCGTTCGCCCACGAGGATGGGCATGACGGGGGTGTCCTCGAGGGTCTCGGCGACCGTCTGACCGCTCGCGGTGAATCCATCCTGGACCGCGCGATGCGCTCGATCGAAGCCGACGACGTCCTCGTTGAGACGGCCCTCGATCGGGGCGAACCAGCTCGGGCGATCGTCGAATACGCAGCGGCGCACGGGTTCGATCAGATCGTGATGGGGAGCCACGGTCGCTCCCTACCTGCACGCATCGTCCTCGGAAGCGTCGCGGAGACCGTCGCCAGACGAGCTCCGGTCGCCGTGACCCTGGTCAGGGGACGGCCAGACGGGGATTGACGACTCGAGGTCATCAGGGCAATCGGCCGACTGGAGGTGCGTCCATCGCTGGATGATCATCTCTCGTGAGTCGTCCCTGGTGCCGCCTCCCTCGTGTTTCATCTCTCGTGCCTCGTCCGTCGTGCCTGTCGGCCGCCAACTGGACACGGCGACATCGCCGCATCCCGCAACCCGTCCAGTAGAACCAATATCGCCCGGTGATTGTCGTCGATCAGGGACGAGATGTCGGTGTTCTACCAGCTCGCGTACGTCGCTCTCCTCGCGGGCATCATCGCAACCATCCTCGTCGGCAAGCGGACGGACAACTTCCCGGCGGTCGTCAACGGTGTGACCTCGCTCGTGGTCGCCCTCTCACCGATCGCCGTGGAGGTCGGTCTCACCATCGGGATGGGGGTGGATGTCACCTTCGGCCAGGCGCTCCCGCTGTGGCTCGCGGTGGCGGGCTTCATCCACATGCTCGGGATGCTCGGCTGGTACGACTCGATCTGGTGGTGGGACCACTTGACGCACACGGTCTCCGCCGGTCTCGTCGCGGCGCTCGTCTACGCCGGGTTGCTCACGCTCGTAGATCACTCCCCGGCCATCCAGCTCTCGGCCGCCTACATCGCCGCGTTCACCGTGCTGTTCACCCTCGGGATGGGGGTCCTCTGGGAGTTCGTCGAGCTCGTCGCCCGTGAGGTCGGCGAACGGATCGACCACCCACCGGTCCTCCGCCACTACGGCCTTCGAGACACCGCGCTGGACCTGCTGTCCAACTGTGTGGGCGCACTGCTGGTGGTCGCCCTGGATCTCCGGACGTTCGTCCCCGTCACCGACCAGCGGCCGGGGCTGGTCGAACCGGTGCTGGTCGCCTCGGTGGTCGGCATCGTGGGCGGCTCGATCGTGCTCGCGCTCCTCGTCGCGGTCGAACAGCGAGAGTAGCGTTGGCCCGGGCTCGACCGCGACGCGCGTTCCCTCGGCCGGCCCTGACGAACACACCGGGGGAGTACCCCTCGACCACCGGATCTCTGTTTCCTCCGTCACCAGTCCAGCGGGGTGGTTCCATCACCGGGATGGATCCAGATCGAGTTCCCGATCGCGCCCTCACTCGTCGAGCGTCTGCTGGCGCCAGGTGGTCCAGTCGTACATCCGCTGGAGCTGGCCGCCCTCCTGTCGGATCGCGACCGCGGAGTTGAAGAGGAAGGCCGCGACGAGCACGGTGCCGACCAGCCAGACGGCCTCGACGTACGGCGCGGGGATGCCGGCGGGAAGCGACGCCAGGTCGGTGAGGACGATCGCGACGACGCAGATCACGGCCGGGAGCAGGTGTCGCGTGATCGCCGCGAGGCTCGTCCCCTCGTGGACGCGGACGGTCTGGACGCCGTATAGCACCGCCCACCCGGAGGCGAGGAGCCAGCCGACGGCGACGACCGGTCGGGTCCAGTCACCCTCCAGGAAGAACCCGACCCACCACGCGGCGACGAAGGCGACGACGATCAGGGCGTCGACCCACGACGGGAGCGGTCCGGTCCGTCCGTCCGGCGAGCGCTCGGCGTGGTACAGTGCCCGAAGTCCGAGCCCGAGGAACAGGATGAAGAACAGGACGGCACCCTCTGCGAACACCGCAAGCCAGGCCACCCCCGTCAACAGCCCGGCGATCCCGGCGAGCCCGTAGAGCACGGCGGCGCCCCCGGCGATGGCCAGGTACCACCACTCGATGATGTCGGCGGCGAGGACGTACCGGACGTACCCCACGAGGTAGCCGACCATGACGCCGGCCGAGACGACGATGCTCGCGTACGCCAGCAGGCTCGCGGCGACGACGGTCGACACCTGCGCGTCGCCGGTGGATGCGACGATGTGGGCGACGGTGTGTGCGGGGGTTTCCAGCATCTTCGTCACGGGTGTGCGCCACCCGGCGATATAGTTCCACCCCGTGTTCCCGGTCGGTGGGAGGGTACAGGCGCCGAACGGGGCCGAAGGGCTCGTTCGGAGGTTCCCACCTGGTCGAAACGAGCGAACCACCTTTACCGTCGTTGTGAGAGTGGGTACGCGTGGAGGCTCCACTCGTCGTCGCGGTCTGGCTGTTCGCGGTGACCCACGTCGACACCCTGGCGGTCCTGGTGGCGTTCTGCACCGACGAGGAGTACCACACGGTCGACGTCTTCGTCGGCCACTACCTGGGGTTCGCCGCCGGGCTCATCGCCGCCATCCTGGGGGCGTTCCTGGTCGCGGACGTCCTGCGGGAGTGGGCCTTCCTCCTCGGAATCCTGCCGCTGGCCCTCGGACTGTGGGGCTTCGTCAGGCGGAGCCCCGACGCCGATATCCCGGAGCTGCTCGCCACGCCCGATCGCCTGGAGCGGGTCGGGATCGTCGCGATGGCTGGCCTGGGCCTCAGCGGCGAGAACGTGGCAGCCTACGTGCCGTTCTTCCTCACGCTCGAGCGCGGCGAACTGGGCCTCATCGTCGCGATGTACGCGGCCGGTGGCTTCGTGGTCTTCATCGTCGCTCTGGTGATCGCCCGCCGGACCGCGGCGATGGCCACGCCGGAGTGGGTCGATCGCTTCCTCGTCCCCGCCATGCTCGTCCTCGTCGGTCTCTACGTCCTCGCGGCGGGGTGGCTCGCGATCTGAGCAGTCGTTCTGCACCTCCACCACTATCGCGGACGACCTCGTCTCCGACCGGTCATCGGAGACCGCTCTGCAATGGTTTTACCCGTGTGGGTGGCGGCAGCCGCTTCTACGGACACACGGACGGTCTCCGACGGACTACCGTGGGTGATTCCCACCGAGTGAAACCATTGGGGTCAGTTATATGGGATGGCCCCCACCGGCTATTCGAGAAGAATGACCACGTTCAGTCGGCGCGAGACGGGAGCATCGATCCGGGGATCCGAATCCCGCAGGCTCGAGGTCCACTGCACCGAGGGAGCGGACGGGCGGTCCGAGTACACGTTCGTTCCCCGAGACCTGGACGACGACGCGCGGGTGACGACCTGGATCACCGCGTCCGACGAGGTCGTCGTCTCCCTCGCCGACTGGCGGTAAGGGTCGACGGGTGGTGAGGGCCGACGGTGCCGGCTAGCACGCGTCTGGCCCGTCTGGTTGGCGCGCCGATGGCCAGGAGGGCGACCAGGTGAATGCATCTCGGAATCTCTTTCTCTCCCCGATAGTCGGATACGCGTGTGCCGCGAGGGTCACCCAGTCGATCCCTCGGTGTACCGCTCGATGGCCCGGGACCGCCGTCCAAGGCCCCAGCCGAGGAGCGCGAGACCGACGTACACGCCGATCGCTGGCAGGACGTGACCCACCGGGACCAGTTCGGGCCCGAACCCAAGCGTGTCGAGCCCCAGACTGACGAGGAGCGAGACGAGGAAGAGCGCCAGCCCGACGTCGGCGAACCGCATGCTCGGGAGCTCTTCCGGGGGGGAGAGCAGCCGCCCGGCGGCGTAGAAACACAGCGCGTAGGGCATCCAGCCGACCACGATGTACGCCAGGGTCCGCCCCGTGTTCCCCGCAGCCACGTGCCGTGGAACGACGAGCAGGTAGATCGCCGCGACGCCTCCCAGGCAGCCGACCAGCAGGAGCGTGAGGGTCAGCTCGCGTCGCCGTGTCATCCTCGTCCCCACCGACATGGCCGGACGTGTTGAATCATCCGGTTGGCCAGGTCCCGTCGCTGGACCGACGTCTGCCGGAATCACCACGACGACACGTGGTGATCGTGATCTAGCGTACCAACGACCGTCGATACGTCACGAGGGGTGTCTCAGATACTGGGAACGCGCGGGGGACGTTTACGGCCGAGGGACCAGGATTCAAGCGCAATGGACATCGGCTACTACGAGCAGTTGCTCGCGGCGATGGGCGCCTCGCTGGTCGCCGGGGTCGCCGTGAGCGTCCATCCCGCCGTCGCGGTCTACCAGGGTGTCGCCGGGGGGAGCCTGCCCGCCACGCTGTTCCTCTACGAGGCGCTGTTCGGGACCCCGCCCACCTCACCGACCGCCGCGCAAACGGCGGGCGTCGTGGGCTGGCACCTCGTTCTCTTCGTCGTCCTGTTCCGGCTCCTGTAGCACCGTCGGCGCTCCGTCCGGACTCCGAACTCACGGGGTCGTCACCAACGAGGTCGATCGGACGGTCGTCGATGGGCGTTCGCATCCCACGGAGCGATCCGCGTGGACGACCGGTGAGCGTCGAACCGGGTCCCACGAACGGAGTACTGATAGCCACGGACGCCGATAACCGGACCCGGACATGCAGCTCAATCTGATCCTGGAAACCAGCGATCCCGAACGGGTCTGGAACGCCTTCCGCCTGGCGAACACCGCCCTCGATGCCGGCCACGACGTGGAGACGTTCCTGCTCGGCGACGGCGTGGAAGCCCCGGACCTGGAGCACGAGAAGTTCAACCCACACGGCGTCATGCGGAAGTACACGAACGATGGAGGGGTGTTGGCCGCTTGCGGTACGTGCCTCGACTCGCGTGGATTGGCCGACGACGAACTTCGTCCCCGGTCGTCGATGGACGAGTTCCTCCGGATCGTCGAAGACGGCGACAAAGTACTCACCTTCGGGTAGCACTCCGCGCCGGCGTTTCCTCACGCGAGGTCGTCACGTGCTGTGCCGCCGCAACGCCCGACGGTGGATCGGGTGCCGGTCCCCCCGTCCCGACGGACAGACCATATAAAACGTTGCTGGGGGGAACCACTCCTTGAGATTCGCAGGCGCCTTTATTACCGCGATCGTCGTCTCTGTACGTATGACCGAGCACGTACTCGTCCCGGTCGACGAATCGGCACAGTCGATGAAGGCGCTCGACTTCGCCGTCGAGGAGTATCCAGATGCGCGTATAACGGCGCTCCACGTCATCGATCCGCGTGACTTCTACGGCGCCGCGGGCATCGAGGGGGCCGCGATGACGAACTTCGAGGCCATGCGCGAGGCACACGAGGGCCAGGCCGAGAAGCTCCTGGAGGACGCCCGCGAGCGAGCCGCCGCGGCGGGTGGAGACGTCGAGACCGATCACGAGCTCGGCAACGCCTCGCGGGAGATAATCGAGTATGCGGGCGACCAGGACGTCGACCACATCGTCATCGGGAGCCACGGCCGCACCGGCGCCGGTCGGATCCTGCTCGGCAGCGTCGCCGAACGGGTCGCCCGTCGGGCCCCGGTCCCGGTGACCATCGTCCGCTGACGATCTCGATCGGGGCCGCACGTCACCGCGTCCGGATCCGCTACGGGAGCCACGATACGTCGAGCGGCGGATCGACCTGAAGGATTCGAACCTGTCCCGGAACATTGAGTGGTTGGTCGATCCGATACCACCGTCCGACGAGCCACTCGTGGGACCCACAGCCGAGTACCCGGACCTATGAGGCCGGTCGACGAAGACTCGTCCATGGAACCCATCGATCCACCCACCGATCCGCTCCGTTCGATCCTCGTCCCCACGGACGGGAGCAACGCCGCGACCGCGGCCCTCGAGCAAGCCCTCGCGATCGCCGCCGCGACCGACGCGACCGTACACCTCCTCGCGGTCGTCCCCGTCGAGAACCCCGCACGGTTCGACTCGTCCGACGTCGTGGGACTCGAGGAGGCGAAGGAGCGACTCGTCGACGAGCTGGTCGAGGCGTGTGCCGGTGGGGAAGTCCACGTCTCCGGTGCCGTCCGTCGCGGTCGGCCTGCCGGCGCCATCCTCGCGTTCGCCGAGGAGACCGACGTCGACCTGATCGTCCTCGGGAGGACCGGTCGGGACGGCGTCGTCCCCCCGCTCCTCGGGAGCACGACCGACAGGGTGCTCAGGGGGACGACCATCCCGGTCATGGTCCTCCCGACGGTCGGGGACGACGGATCGGACGAACCGAGGCGGGCGTGAGCGGCGTCCCTCAGTCGGCCCGTTGCACGCATTCACACTCCACGCCGGCGTCGAACCTGACGGTGATCGCGTCGATCGACCGTTCGTACTGCGCGGCGTGTTTGCCCCCGAGATCGAGCCTGATCGACTGTTCGACGACCCCCGTCTCGTGGAACGCGTCGACCTTGCGGTAGGCCGTCGAGAGCGGGATCCCGCACGTCTCCGCGAGCTCGCCGACCGTCTTCGGTTCGTCCAGTGCCTCGAGCATCTCGACGGACTCGGGGTCGTCGAGTATCCCGAGGGCGGTCCTCGCGTCACACTCGATCCGTCGTGCGGGCTCGTCCGTGGGGACCGGACGTTCCACCATCGTCAACCCAGTCATGAGTAATAGTAGCACTTGCGAAGATAACACCCGTTGTGGTGTGTCCCGGCGCGTGGGACACCGATAGTGAGGATTCCGGGCCCTTCTGGTCTCATGTCGCGATCACGTATCCAGGCGTGACTTTCATCGAGTCGTAACTTCCAACGAGTCGTAACCTCCAACGAGTCGTTACCTTCATCGAGTCG
>SLIW01000148.1 GCA_007135435.1 Natronomonas sp. | reverse complement strand
GGTGGGGACACGTACACGGAGAGTCAGGTGATCCTCACAGCGGTGCGCATCATCGCGCCGTTCACCCTGACCTACGGTCTGTTCATGACGTTCCACGGCGCGGACACGCCCGGGGGAGGCTTCCAGGGCGGCGCACTGATGGGCGTCGTCGTCCTCATGCTGGCGTTCGCCTTCGGCGCCGAACCGACCCGCGAGTGGGTCGGCAACGGCGTCATGACCGGCCTCGCGGCCGGGGGCGTCGTCGTCTTCGTCGGCGTCGGCCTCGGCACCCTCGCGATCGGCGGCGCCTTCCTCGAGTACGGCCTCTACGAGCCGTACCTCGGTCCCGTGCTGGGGCCGGACGCCACCAAGTGGGGCATGGAGGCGATCGAGGTCGGCGGCGTCGCCGCCATCGTCTCCGGCGTCATCATGGGCCTGTTCTTCCTCACCGCCCGGGGGTTCACGCCGAACGACGGGTCCGACCCGGAACGAGGTGACCGGCGATGAGCCTCGCTGGACTCGGCGTCCAGGCACCCCTGTTGCTGGGGCAGGTCTCGCAGCCCATGTTGCTGGACCAGTTCACCCAGCCCCTCCTGCTGGATCAGCTGTCGCTGCGGTATGCCTACGCAACCTTCGCCATTCTCCTGGCCGTCGGCCTGTACATGATGGTCGCCAGCCCCAACCTCGTCAAGAAGGTTATCGGGCTCAACATGTTCCAGAGCGCCATCTTCCTGTTCTTCGTCGCGACCGCCTACATGCACGGCGGCAGCGTCCCCGTGATCCCGACCGAGGGCGGCGCGGTCGGCGAGTACGCCAGTCCGCTCCCGCACGTCATCGTCCTGACCGCCATCGTCGTCGGCGTCAGCCTGACCGCCGTGGCGCTGGCGCTCATCGTCCGGATCTACACCGAGTACGGCACGCTCGACGAGCGGACCATCCGGGAGGTGGTCGACGACAATGGCTAACCCCGAGCTCGCGCTCCTGGTGGCCATCCCCATCCTGGCGGCGACGCTCCCGCTGTTCCTCGGGCTGCGGTTCGACCGCGTGGGCTGGCCGATCGCCCTCGTCGTCGCCATCGTCGAGGTCGCCCTCGCGTCGGTCGTCGTCTGGCGGGTGTTCACCGAGCGCGCCGCGGGGGGCGCGTACACCCACCATCTCGGCGGCTATCCCCGCGAATACGGCATCGAGCTCGTCGCCGACCCGCTATCGGCGTCGGTCGTCGCGCTCGTCGCCGTCGTCGCGCTGGTCGTCCTCGGGTACGCCCGCCGGGGCGGCCCGCGGCGCAACAGCTTCTACGCCGCCTACCTGCTGCTGTGCGGTGGGCTGATGGGCGCCACCCTCACCGGCGACGTCTTCAACCTGTTCGTCTTCCTCGAGATCGTCGGCCTCGCCACCTACGCCCTCGTCGCCGCCGACCGCTCGGGCCGGTCGGCGCTGGCGGCGCTGAAGTACCTGATCATCGGGACGGCGGGTGCCTCGCTGTACCTCGTCGGCGCCGGATACATCTTCGTCGCCACGGGGACGCTCAACATGCTCGAACTCCAGGAGGCGATCCCCGAGACGGTCGGCTACACCGACCCGCTGGTGATCGCCTCGTTCGGCTTCGTCGCCGTCGGGCTGGGCGTCAAGGCCGCCGTCTTCCCCCTGCACACCTGGATGCCCGACGCGTACGCCGAGTCGCCCGACACGGTGACGGCGTACATCTCGGGGCTCGTCTCGACCGTCGGTGCCTACGCCCTCGGGCGGCTCATCTACACCGTCTACACCCCGGCGTTCTTCGAGGCGGTGCCGCTGGCGGCCGACGTCCTCGTCGCGGTCGCGACGGTGAGCATCGTCGCCGGCTCCGTCCTGGCGGTCATGCAGCCCGACGTCAAGCGGATGCTCGCCTACTCCTCGGTCGCGCAGTTCGGGATGATCGTCGCCGCCTTCGGCCTGGCCACCCAGCAGGCGCTCCTCGGCGGGGTCATCCACCTGATCGGTCACGGGCTCATGAAGACCGGGCTGTTCCTGGCGGTCGGCGTCCTGGCGACGGCCTACGGGGTCCGCACCGTCAGGCGGTACGCCAACGTGGGATACCGCGCGCCGCTGACCAGCGCCGCCCTCGGGACGCTGCTGCTGGCGCTGGTCGGCGTCCCGCCGTCGATCGGCTTCCTCGGCAAGTGGTACATCGCCTGGGGAGCCATCGAGGCCGGGGCAGCCATCGTCGCCGGGGTCGTCTTCTTCAGCACGCTGCTGACGCTTCTCTACGCCGCCCGGCTCCTCGAGGCGCTGTACTTTACGCCCTCCCACCTCGTCCAGGGAGGGGTCCCCGCCGACGACATCACCGCGTACCCCGACGGCGGCGTCGAGGACGGCGACGCGCCTGGCGACGTGCCTGGCGACGTGCCTGGCGATGCGCCTGGCGACGTGCCTGGCGACGCGCCTGGCGACGCACCCGAGGACGGGCGAGGTGACGAGGACGGCCACGTCGATCGGATCGAACCCGTCGACCCGTCGGTGTCCGTCGGCATGGTCGCGGTCGCGGCGCTGCTGGCGTTCGTCGCGGTCGCGCTCGGCTTCGCCGGTCCGGCCATGGAGGCGTTCCTCGAGCCGTTCCTGCAGGAGGTGCTCTGATGGACTACTACCCGCTGTACGCCGTACTGGTGTCGTTCCTCGGGATGTTCGGGATCTTCGCCTTCCACCGGCGGCCGAACCTCCGGGAGGCGGTGACCATCGTGGTCGCCGTCGCGAAGTTCGCCATCGTCGCCTCGATGCTCCCCGGGGTGCTCGCGGGCGAGACCTACACCTTCACGACCGGCGAGTTCGTCGCCGGCATCGAGTTCGTCCTCCGGGCGGACCCGCTGGGGATGCTCTTCGCGTTCCTCGCCAGCGGGCTGTGGATCATCACGTCGTTCTACAGCATCGGCTACATGCGCGGGCTGAACGAGCACGGCCAGACGCGCTACTTCGCGTCGTTCGCGATGTCGCTGTCGGCGACGATGGGCATCGCCTTCGCCGGCAACCTGGTGACCATCTTCATCTTCTACGAGCTGCTCTCGATCGCGACCTACCCGCTCGTCGCCCACGACGAGACCGACGAGGCCCGCAGCGGTGGCCGAAAGTACCTCGCGTACACGATGTTCGGCGGTGGGGTCCTCGTGCTCGCCGGGACGGTGCTCGTCTTCTGGCTGGTCGGGACGGTGACGTTCACCCCGGGTGGTATCGAGGGCCTCGCCGAGATCGCCGCCGCGGACCCCTACATCGTCCAGGTGGCGTACCTGCTGCTCGCGGTCGGCTTCGGCGTCAAGGCCGGCCTGATGCCGCTGCACCAGTGGCTGCCCGTCGCGATGGTCGCGCCGACGCCCGTCTCCGGGCTCCTGCACGCCGTGGCGGTCGTCAAGTCCGGTGCCTTCGGCGTCGCCCGCGTGACCCTGGACGTCTTCGGGCCAGAGCTGGCCTTCGAGATCGGGATGGGCGTCGCCATCTCCTCGCTGGCGGCGTTCACCCTCCTGGCGGCGTCGATCATCGCCATCCGCAAGGACCACCTCAAGCAGCGGCTCGCCTACTCCACGGTCTCGCAGCTGAGCTACATCGTGCTCGGGCTGGGGATCTTCGGCTGGTACGGCCTCATCGGCGCGCTGCTGCACATCCCCGCCCACGCGTTCATGAAGCTGGCGCTGTTCTTCTGTGCCGGCGCCATCCACGTCGAGACCCACACCGACTACATCTCGAAGATGGCCGGCATCGGCAAGCGGATGCCCGTGACGCTGGGCTGTTTCGGCCTCGCCGCCGCCGGCATGGCGGGGATGCCGCTGTTCGCCGGCTTCGTCTCGAAGTACTACCTCCTCATCGGAGGCCTCGAGATGGGCGGCGCCTTCACGCCCGTCGGCTACTACCTCGCCGGCGCGCTCCTCGTGTCGGGCGTCCTCAACGTCGTCTACTTCTGGCCGGTGGTCTACACGGCGTTCTTCGAGGCGGAGGACGCCCACGACGCGAAGCCGCTCGTCGACTTCGACCCGGGTGGCGAGCCGCGGTCGCTGCTGACGGACGCCGGCGACGGCGCGGTGGCGGCCGACGGTGGTCGGCCGGTGGACGACGAGGACGATACGGTGGATGCCGAGGATGCAAAGGATGACTTGCAGGATGCCGAGGACGACGAGGACGACGAGGAAGACGAGGGAGACGAGGGAGACGAGGAAGACGTAGAGGACGCCGAGGTCGACCCGGCCGACCTGCGCCCGGACTTCTCCGGGACCACCGGCCGTCGGGACTACAGCGAGCCGGCGCCTCGCATCGACGGGGAGTACGCGGTCGATCGGAACCCGAGCGACCACGTTGCCGCCGACGAGGCCGATCACTCCGAGGAGGCCGATCACTCCGAGGAGGCCGATCACTCCGAGGAGGTCGACCGACCGGAGGAGACCGACCAGTCCGAGGAGATCGACCGACCGGACGAGACCGAACACGCGGAGGAGATCGAACGGCCCGACGACCGGACGGACCACGCCGTCCCGGAGGAGGTCACGGGCGACGACGAGGCGCCGGCCTCGCCCGCGGACGAGGACGAGCCCACGCCGCGCCACCACGTCGAGGAGGAGCACCACGGCGAGCACCACCACGGCGGCCCGCCGCCAGGTGGCTGGCGGCGGCTCACCACCCGGGAGGCGCTCCGCGGGAGGGAGACCACCTGGTTCATGCTCGGGCCGATCATCGCGTCGGTGACCGGCGCCATCCTCGTCGGGATCGTCCCCCACCAGGTGGTGTTCCTCGAGCTCATCGAGGTCATCGTCCGGAGCGTCCTCGCGGGCACGGAGGTGGCGCCGTAGCCATGCTGGAGCCGGTCGCCGCGATCCCCCCGTTCGTCTACCTTCTGCTCGCGGCGTTCGCCGTCGTCGTCCTGCCGCGGCTGGCCGGCCACCTGGTCGCCGCGGCCGCCACCTTGGCCGTCGGCCTCCAGGGGTACCTGCTCCCCGAGGGGACGTACGCCGAGACGGTCTTCCTGGGGTTCGAGGTGGTCTTCCTCAACGTCGACGGCCCCTCGCGGCTCTTCGCGGTCGGCATCGCCATCCTCGCGACCGCCGCGGTCGTGTACGCCTACGCGAGCGACGCGCCGCGGGTCATGACCGGATTCGCGATGTCGTACGTCGCGAGCACCGCCGGCGTCGTCTTCGCGGGCGACTGGCTGACGATGATCTTCTTCTGGGAGCTGATGGCGGTCACCTCCACGCTGCTCGTGTGGCACTACGGCGGCGCGGCGGTCCGGGCGGGCTACCGCTACGCCATCTTCCACGGCATCGGCGGGACGATCCTCCTTGGCGCGGTGGTATTCCACTACGTGGAGGTCGGCTCGTTCCTCTACACCGCGCTCGAGGGCATCCACGGCGCACAGGAGGGGCCCTTCGGCAGCACGGTGGCGCTGCTGGCGGCGCTGGGCATCGGCATCAACTGCGGGTTCATCCTGCTGCACTCGTGGATCCCCGACACCTACCCGCGGCCCCACTTCGCCGCCTCCGTGTTCCTGTCGGTGTTCACCACGAAGACCGCCGTCCTCGTCATGCACCGCGCCTTCCCCGAGGGCGGCCTCTGGCTGGCCTACATCGGCGGCGCGATGGCGGTCTACGGCGTCTTCTTCGCCCTGGTGCAGTACGACCCCCGTCGGCTGCTGTCGTACCACATCCAGGCCCAGGTGGGTTACATGCTGGCGGGCATCGGCCTGGCGTTCATGGCCGGCGACTACGGCGGCGGGTTCGCCGCCGCGGCGGGGCTCGCCCACGCCTTCAACAACATCCTCTACAAGGCGCTGCTGTTCATGGCCGTCGGCGTCGTCATCTACCGCACCCAGGAGGAGAACATCAAGAAGCTCGGCGGGCTGTGGAACGTGATGCCGCTGACGTTCGTCGCCTACGTCGTCGGCGCCGCCTCCATTACCGCCGTTCCGGGCACCAACGGCTTCGTCTCCAAGGGGATGGTGCTGGACGCGGCCCACGAGCTCGACGTCCTCACGCTGGCGCTCGGCGAGGACCTGCTGTGGTGGCTGCTCATCGTCGGCGCGGTCGGGACGTTCATGTCGTTCATCAAGCTCGGCTACTACATCTTCTTCCACGGCGAGAACACGATCGAGCCGCGCGACGCCACCCCCGGCCAGACCGTCGCGATGCTCGCCGTCGGCGCGTTCTGCATCGCCTACGGCTTCGCCCACGGAGCGTTCTACGACCTCCTGCCGTACACCGACGCGGTCGCCGCCGCGGCCGATCCGTTCTCGACGGGCCACCTCACCGAGGGCGTCATCCTCCTGGTGGTCGGCTTCGTCGCGTTCTTCAGCCTCCGGGCACCGATCACCGCACTGGCGTGGGTCCCGGACGTCGAGCGCTGGCTGTTCCCGGCGGCGTTCTACGTCGGCCGCGGGCTCGTCTGGGGCGTCACCGAGCTCTGGGCGGCCGTCGACCGCGTCGTCATGGCGAGCGCCGCCGCGTCGATGCGGGTCGGGACCGCGCCGGGACGATACGCCTACCGGATGCTGGAGTCGGTACCAGGCGTCGCGGTCGAGGACCTGCCGCGGGGCCGCGGCACCGCGTCGGTCAGCCTGCGCGCCTCGGTCGGCACGAGCGTCTTGCTCGTGACGGCGGCACTGTTCGGTGCGCTGCTCGTCCTGTTGCTGCTGTAGGGCCTCCGACGAAGGAGAGCGTCGCTCGCGTGATTCGTCTCACCGGCGTGAAACTGCTATCTGCGGCCGGTTATCGGCGGCCGGTTATCGACAGCCGGCTTTCGACTGCCGCGACACCGGCGAACTCACGACGGGAGCGCGGCCCGGCGTGGGCCGCCTGGTGCGCCTCTCGGCTGGAGATGGATCTCTCGGCTGGAGGTCAGTTGCCCGAGCCGCGTGCCAACACTTCCCGTGTCCCGGGAACTGGGACGCGGCTGGAGTTTACATGCGAGTCCACCCCCTCGGCTCGTGCATGCGAGAGTCAGCACACATCGTCGAGCAGTCCAGCGATCTGTCACGCCGCACGTTCGTCCGTACCGCCGGCGTCGGGGGCGTGGCGCTCGCCCTCGGGGGATGCGTCTCGGCCACGGAGACGGTCGGCGACGAGGAGTCCAGAGGGGCGGACGACGAGGAGGGGACCGACGACGAGCCGGCCGACGAGGACGGGGTCGTCTCGGATCTGCCCCCGACCGGGCCGGTGGAGGTCGTCGACCTCGACGAGCGTGGTGGTGAGGTGACGCTGCGGACGGTACACGCGCGTCACGACGTCAAGGCGAGCGAGCGCATGGGTGACCCCATCGTCCTCCCAGAGGTCTGGGCGTGGGCGGCCGACGACGGGACGCCCAGCGTCCCGGGACCGGTCCTGCGGGCGACCGAGGGCCAGGAGCTGGCGATCACCCTCGACAACACCGAGAGCACCAAGCCGCACACCTTCCACGCCCACGGCGTCCGCGTCGCCTGGGAGGACGACGGAACCGGCGAGACCTCGGGGATCACGGTGGCGGCGGGGGAGACCCACACCTACACCATCCCGGCGAACGTCCCTGGGACGCACCTCTACCACTGCCACTACAACACCCCCTGGCACATGGAGATGGGCATGTACGGCATCCTCCGGATCGATCCCGAGGGCTACGAGCCGGCGGACCACGAGCAGTTCCTGACGGTCAAGGAGTGGGACACCCGCCTCTCGCGCCGCTGGGGCGGCGGTGACGTCGACTACTCCCTCCAGGATCGGAACCCGGACGCCTTCACGGTCAACGGCAAGGCGGCGCCGGACTCGCTGAACCCGGAGGTCGGCTCGCCGATGATCGTCGACGAGGACGAGACCCTGCGGGTCCACCTCGTCAACGCGGGCTTCGAGTCCCACGCGATGCACCCCCACAACCACCGCTTCCGGGTGGTCGAACACGACGGGAGCGTCGTCCCCGAGGGACTCCAGTACGACCGCGACGTGATCACCGTCGGGCCCGCCGAGCGCTACACGATCGAGCTCGCGACCGACGCCGACCCGGGGATCTACCCCGTCCACTGCCACAAGGTCGACCACGTCCGCAACGGCGAGATCTACCCGGGCGGGATGCTCACCGCGATCGTCTACGAGGAGGCGATGTCGGACGACATCTTCGCCGACCTCATGGAGGCGGCCGGACACGAGATGGACGACGGGGACGGTGACCACGACCACTGAGGGGGTGTATAGAGGGGTCGAGCCGAACAGTGGCGGGACGAGCGGAGGCTGGACGAGCGGAGTCGGGACAAGCGGAGGCGGGTCGGGCGGAGGTGGGACGGGCGGGTGCGGGACGGGCGGGTGCGGGACGAGCGGAGTCGGGTCGGGAGGAGTCGAGATGAGCGGAGGCTGCACGAGCGGAGGCTGGACGATCGGAGGTGGTTCATGAAGCGGTCGTTCGTTACCCGGTTCGTCCGGTCGATTCGACGAATGGGTACGTGACGCGTCCCGTCACTGCGGTCCCCACCGGTGCAGCCGCTCACGGGTCGTTGGTGCGCGAAAGAAGTGTGGGTGTCGGGGTGTCGGCTTACGCGGCCTGCTCGCTGGCGTCCTGGACCTGCTCGGTGACGTCCTCGACCTGGGCCGAGATCGTCTCGAGCTGCTCGTCGAACTGCTCGGCGAGCTCGTCGATCTGGGACTCCATCTGCTCCTGGAACTCTTCGCCGCG
>SLIW01000349.1 GCA_007135435.1 Natronomonas sp. | reverse complement strand
CGTCGCCGGCGCGGCGGTGTACGCGCTCACCTTTCAGTCGGGACTGGTCACGAGCGCGCTCTACGAGCCCGGGACGACCGGCACGCTCCACGACGTCGGCGGGATCTCGGTCTGGCTGACCGACGTCCAGCCCTGGCGGCTGTTCCTCGGGGGCGTCCTGGTCGGGATCGGCACCCGGATCGGGAAGGGGTGTACGTCCGGCCACGGCGTCTGCGGCGTGGGCTCGGGATCGAAGACGTCGATCGTTGGCGTGGTGACGTTCCTGCTCGTCGCGATCGGAACCGCCCAGATCGTGATGGCGCTGGGGGTGACGCCGTGAGATGACGGGTCGACATCCCCTCTTCATGCCGCTGATCTTCGTCGGCGGCCTGATCTTCGGCTTCGGCCTGGGGTTCAGCCACATGGCCCGCCCCGAGGTCGTCCTGAACTTCCTCCAGTTCGAGGACTTCGGGCTGTTGTTCGTCATGGGCGGCGCGGCGGTCGTGACCGGCATCGCCTTCACGCTGGTCCCGCGACTGCTCGATCGCGCGCCGCTGACCGGAGACACCTACGGTCGGCGGTTGAAGCCGTTCGACCGCAACGTCCTCGTCGGCGGCGCGATCTTCGGCGTCGGCTGGGGGCTCTCCGGAATCTGCCCCGGTGCCGCCTACGCCAGCCTGGGCGTCGGCAACGTCACGATCCTGTGGGCCATCGCCGGCATGTTCGTCGGGGCCTACCTCCAGGGCGTCTGGCGCAGCCAGCGCGCCACTTCCGACGCCACGCCCGCCGGTGCAGACTGATCACGAGCGCTCGTGATAGACGTCCCGAGATAGTCAGTCGGGCGTCATCGCCCAATTCACGCTCCTGGAGCAGCTGGTCCACGATCACTTTCAGGACCACTGCACGTCCGGCTTCGACTGGGCCGAGATCGTGTCCGAACGCGCTGCTGATAGTCGATGTGCGTGGGATCCTGTAGCCTATAGTATTGTTTATAGTTCACAATAATAGTGTGCCACGATACGCGTAGACAGGCCACAGTTGAGTCGTGTTAGAGACCGACGATTCCACACGACCGGGATTGCCATACGGCTCGGTCTCACCGCGCTCGAAGGCGGCTATGAAGTTTCGATCTCCCCGTTCGGTGCCCGAGTCGAAGCCGAGGAGATCGCCCACGGACCGTTCGACGTCCGCGACCGGAGGGAGGCGTTCGTCGACGGCGGCGGCGATCTCTGGTCGTGTGTCACGTACCTGGCGCTGCGAAACAGCGTGCAACGTGAGTACTGGACGACGTCGCCGATGTCCGACCTCCCTGACGTCGTGACGACGGCCGATCGCGTGCTCACGAGCGGATAGCGGCCGGGTCGCTTCGACCTGCGGGTCGCTGATGTGCCAGGAATCACGACCGTCCAGTGAACGGTACCCGTCCCGTCGATGCTTCCAGACCCGGTCGGTCGATTCGACGCGACAACGCGCCGACGTGGACGACCCAACGCGCCGACCGGGCGACCCTCCGTGGCTGGCACGACCGAACGGACCTCAATATCCACATAACGTATCTGAATATCTCCGTTGGTTAGCCATCGGATACTCAGCAGTAATATTGTATGGTGATCCCAAAAGCGTTATAGGGCCTCTCCGGGTAGTGAGTATTGAACGAAAACCCATGATCTATACACGAACGCTGCCGCCCCGGAGGGACCGCAGATGATCGAGGTCGTCGCCCTGCCGCAGACTGTGCAGGCAGCACTGCTCGTGGTCGTGGTGCTCCTCGAGGCGATCGTCTTCTACGTCGGGTACGGCGCCGTCGAGCGGATCGCCGCGCCCTCCGTCATCGGAACGATCGAGAACGCCTGATCAATGGAGCTCCTTGGCCTGAGTGTCGCCCTCCTGGCGCTGTTCGTCGCCTTCGGCTTCATGGTCGGGGTCTTCTTCGGCTTCTTCGGCATGGGGGGATCGTTCCTCGTGACCCCCGCGCTGTTGATCCTCGGCTACCCGGCACCCGTCGCGATCGGCAGTTCGATGGCCTTCGTCTTCGGGACGGCCGTCATCGCGACGATGAAGCACCACGACGTCGGGCAGGTCGACTACAAGCTCGGCGCGCTGATGTTCGTCGGGATCGCGCTCGGCATCGAGGCCGGCAAGATGCTCGTCTACGGCCTCGAGGCGATCGGGCGGGCCGAGTTAGTCGTCGGCATCGCGTACGTCCTGCTGCTCGCCGCGATCGGTGCGATCTTCGTCCGAAACGCCGTCAGGCAGGAGGCCGACGACCAGGACGCGGACGTCGAGGAGGACATCCCCGAGATCGCCAGGAAGATCAAGTCCTACGACGTCCCGCCGATGGTGACGCTGACCGACGGGAGCAAGGCCTCGATGTGGACGATCTCGGGCGTCGGGGGTGGCGTCGGCGTCGTGTCGGGCTTCCTGGGCGTCGGCGGCGGGTTCATCCGCATGCCCGCGATCTACTACCTGATCGGCATCCCGCTCGCCGCCGCGGTCGGGACGAGCCTCTTCGGTGCGCTCATGTCCGGCGCCGTCGGGGCGTTCACCTACGGGTTGGACGGCGTCGTGGACCTCGGTATCGTGACCGCGCTCCTGGCCGGGAGCGCGCTCGGCGCCCGCATCGGCTCGGCGGCGACGGCGTACATCGACGAGAGCGACGTCACCATCTACTTCGGGATCATGCTCCTGCTGGCGAGCGCCGCCGTCGCCCTGGGCGAGCTCGCCACCTGGCTCGCGTTGCCGATCCTCGACGCCGCGAGCTTCGTCCTGCTGGTCGGCTCGTCGGCGTTCGTCACGGCGGTGATCTTCTACTACGGTGCACAGGCGGTTCGGACGAGCGATCGGCAACCAGCCGTCTCGGCGAGAGGCGACGATTAGTCGTGATGCGAGGACGAGACGAGTCGTTCGAACGAACCACCGGTAGTCGCGGTCGGTATGCCGGGACCATCGATAGCCACGGTCGGCACGCCGGTGATTCCACGTGATGCTCGTTACCGCGATCGCCGTCATCCTGGCGCTCGGCGTCGCTTCCCGCGTGTTCGCGGATCGACTGCGTATCCCGAGTGTCCTGTTCCTTATCTTCGCCGGCATCGCCATCGGTCCCGAAATGCTCGGGGTGGTCTCCGCGGAGACGTTCGGCGACGGGCTCGCGGCGATGGTCGGCGTCAGCGTGGCGATCATCCTCTTCGAGGGTGGCTACCACCTCCACGTCGACAAGCTCCGGGAGAGTCCCGCGGCCCTGTCCCGGCTCGTCACCGTCGGCGCGGCGATCACCTGGATCGGGTCCGCCGCCGCCGTCGTCGTCTTCCTCGGGACGAGCATCGAGGTCGGCCTGCTGGTCGGTGCGCTGTTGATCGCGACCGGCCCGACGGTGATCGGCCCCATCCTGCAGGTCGTCACTGTCCGCGATCACGTCGCCGCCGCCCTCGAGGGGGAGGGCGTGATCAACGACGTGACCGCCGCGATCCTGGTCGTGGTCGTCTTCGAGGTGCTCGTCGCTGGCGACGGCGGCCCCGCGTCTCTGGTCGGCGACTTCGCGATGCGTCTGTTCGTCGGCCTGGCGTTCGGTGCGCTCGTTGCCGCGATCGTGTGGCTGGTGCTCTCTCGTGGGAACCTCACCCCCGGGACCGGCCCCCTCCACGCCCGGCTGATCGTCCTCGCCGGGATCGTCGTGGCCTACGGGGGTGCCGAGCTGATCGCTCACGAGACCGGGATCGCCGCCGCCGCGATGGCCGGCTTCGCGCTCGGGAACGTCGACCTCCCCCACCACGAGGAGGTGATCGACTTCCTCGACGACCTCTCGGTGGTCGTCCTCTCGTTCGTCTTCGTCGCGCTCGCGGCGCTGATCGACTTCGCGGACATCCTCGCGCTCGGCCTGGCCGGCCTCGCGCTCGTCGCCGCCGTCACGGTCGTGCTGCGGCCCGCCGTGGTCTTCCTGGCGACGACGGGTGCCCGGTTCACCCGCAGCGAACGGCTCTTCCTCAGCGCCGTCGGGCCGCGCGGGATCATCCCCGCGAGCGTCGCGACGCTGTTCGCCGTCGAGCTGCAGGCGCTGGGTCGGCCCCAGGAAGCCCAGCTGCTCGCCGGCACCGTCTTCTTGATCATCTTCGCGACGGTCGTCCTCCAGGCCGGCCTCGCGCGGCAGATCGCGGACTACCTCGAGGTTTCACCAATGCGCACCATCATCATCGGCGGGGGCCGGGTCGGCCTGTCCCTCGCAGAACGGCTCGAACAGGACGGCGAAAACGTACTCCTCGTCGATGAGGATCCCGACGCGGTCGAGGAGGCCCGCAGGCGGGGCCTCCGGGCGCTCGAGGGCGACGGCACCGACGCCGACGTCCTCGAACGGGCTGGCGCCCGGGACGCGAAGACGGTCGTCGCGGCGACGCCCAACGACGACGTCAACCTGCTCGCCTGCCAGCTCGCGACGACGACGTTCGACGTGGCCACGGTCGCCTCGCGGGTCAACCAGCCCGAGAACGTCGAGGCGTTCGAGTCGCTGGGGATCCGCGCGATCGACCTCTCGATGGCGACCGCCTGGTCGCTCGAGAACGTCCTCGAACGACCGTCGCTGGCGGCGTGGATGAACGAACTGGGTCGGACCGGCGACGTCCAGGAGATCGAGGTGACCGCGGCGGACCTGGTCGGCAAGACGATCGCGGCGGTCAACGCCGAGATTCCGGACGGCTGCATCGTCGGGCTGCTGACCCACGCGGACGGCACCACGGAGGTCCCGACGGGCGATCACTCCCTCCAGGCCGGCGATCGGGTCACCTTCCTCGGCGGAACGGACGCCGTCGAACGGGCCGTCAAGCGGTTCCATCCCCACGATTGAGTCGGCCGACGCGCAACGGCGTATCCGTCCGAGAACTGTAGTGTATAGTATTCCCAAAATCATTAAGGACAGGAGCCGCCAGTGAGTATTGATCGATGCGATGTGACCCGAACAGACCCGGATGTACGGAGCTGAGAAAGTCGTAATGGCCATCGTCCAGGCCGCGTCGATCGTCGGGATCTCCTGATCGAGGCGTTCGTCCTCTATGGGGGATGCGACTACCTCGAACGGGTGGCCGCGCCCCGGGAGATCAACGCGATCGAAGACGCGTGACGGGAGGATTCGCAGCTCCGCGCATCGGTCTCAAATCCGGACATCAGTACGCGATTGGGTAGTGAACGAGTATCACACGGCGGAGCGGATGGGGGCGGCGACTTCGGGGGCAACGGAGCGGAGACGGTGTTGCGGGAGTATCACGAACGTATTGCGATCGTATTACGAAAGTATCCCGAATGTGTTACGACGGTGTTGCGGCCCCCTGAGCCGGCAAACCCCATCGCGTCCCATAGATCACCGGCGCGTTCGTCCCAGCGGTTCATCGTAGTCCAGATGACCACCGTGTGACGGATCGAATCACTTCTCGGGTCGGCTTCCGATAGCGATCGGCCAGAACACGGCCCAGCCAGTCCCCGTCAGGCCGTCCGTGCCGGGGGGACGAGCAGGACGTTCCCGTTCGCGCGGGCGACGACGTCCTCGGAGACGCTCCCGAGCAGCAGCCGCCGGAGTCGGCTATGGCCCCGCGAGCCGAGCAGGATCGTCGTCGGATCGTGCTCCGCCTCGGATTCCAGGATCTCGGTGGCGGGATCGCCCCGTCGGACCTCGGTGGCGGTCTCGATCCCCCAGTCCTCGAGCCGGTCGGCGAGTTCGCCGAGCCGTTCCTCGGGACCGACGTCTCCCGGGTCGGGGTCCTTCGGCGTCCGGACGTGGACCAGCGTGGCCTCCTGTGTCGCGTGACGGAGATAGGAGAACGCCTCGAACGCCCGCTCGGCGTTCTCGGAGAAGTCGGTCGCGTAGAGCATCCGCTGGAAGAGGTGCTTCCGGA
Source organism: Natronomonas sp. (assembly GCA_007135435.1). Lineage (GTDB taxonomy): Archaea > Halobacteriota > Halobacteria > Halobacteriales > Haloarculaceae > Natronomonas. Next base: position 2,851 of record SLIW01000349.1, on the reverse strand, counting down.
CGACCTCCGGTTCGTCGGTCCCCCGCTCGATGCGGTTGACCAGGAGCGGGACGACGCTCGTGCGCGCGAGGTTCCGCGCGGTGGACCCGATCAGGCGGTTCTCCAGGGGGCTCTTGCCCCGCGAGCCGACGATCGTCATGTCCGCGCCGACCGTGCCCGCGATGCCGTTGATCCGGCGGTGGGGCGTGCCGCGGACGACGTGCGTCTCGACGGCGAACCCCGCGTCCTCGATCACCGAGCGGTACCGCGAGAGCGCGCGCCGTCGGCGCTTCTCGAAGTCCAGCCCGGGCATCCCCGCGTGGACGTTCGCCGGGACGACGGTGACGAGGTGGAGCTCCTCGATGCCGATCCGTCCGAGGCAGTCCAGACAGGTCTCGCTCTCGATGGCGGCCTCGCTCGCCGCAGAGAGGTCAGTCGCACAGACCGCTTTCATACCAGTCGTACGGGTCGCAACCATAATATTGTTTTGATGTCCCAATACCAGTTCGAGCCAGAGGGAGGAGCGTCCGTCGGTTTCTGTCCGGATGGATCCCCGTGACGAGCGGGCCGAGCCCGAGATTACCGGGGCGCCCGGTGGTCTGGAGCGGTCACATTCGAACTCGACGGTGGAACCGTCCCCGATCGCGCCGGCATCGTCTTCCCCATCCTCCAGCCCTATCCACCGTCGTCCCTCTCGACCGACAGCGGGCGGTGGCCTTCCCTGCGCTTGTACCAACCATACAAAACTCTTATGGGTTCGTCCCACTTACTCACGCCAAGGACATGGCAGACTCGCTCTCGGAGTACCTCCGACAGGACATGCAGTGTGAGGGCCTGCTGGAGTGTCTCCACGGACTCAAACAGCTCGACCGTGAGTGCTATCAGGCGTTGATCGACAGCGAGGAGCCCCTGACGATCGACGAGGTCGCCGATCGCGTCGACCGCGAGCGATCGACGGCCTACCGGTCGATCCAACGGTTGCTCCAGGCGGGGCTCATCCAGAAGGACCAGGTCAACTACGAGCAGGGCGGGTACTACCACGTCTACTACCCGACCGCGCCGGAGCAGGTCACGACCGAGATGCAGCGGATGCTGAACGACTGGTACGCGAAGATGGGCCAGCTCATCCAGGAGTTCGAGGACAAGTACGCCGACCGCATGCATGAGCCCGCCCCCGCAGAAAGCTAGGTCTGTGGGCCCCGGGACCCCGGGTCGGTGGCCGACTCCGTACGAACGCGATACGTGGATGCATCCAGGGTAGCGCTCGATCTCGTTCCGATAGATACGTCCAGCCGAGAGGTGATCTCGGCCGAGGACGACACTCTCGCACCGTCGAGCCCGCCTCTATTCGGAATACGAACAATACTGCATGGAGTGCGTTCTACGGAAATCGGTGAAATAGGCCCGTTCTCCGACCGTGGTTGCGTCAATCCCGTGCCAAAACGAAATCAGTATTGTACGTTATATCCAAAAGTATTAAACACCGCGACCCCCTACGAGGAGACACGATGTACGACAACCAATCCGGCGTGGCGGCGGACGAGCCGGTCCACGTCGGCAGCGAATCCGAACTCGAGGCACTGATCGACGACGACGGCGTCGTCCTGGTCGACTACTACGCGGACTGGTGTGGACCCTGCAAGATGCTCGAACCGACCATCGAACGACTGGCCGCCGATACGCCGGCGACGATCGCGAAGGTCGACGTCGACGAACAGCAGGCGATCGCGGCCATGGCGGGTATCCAGGGCGTTCCCACGCTCGAACTGTACGTCGACGGTCGCGAAGTCAAGCGGCTCGTCGGCGTTCATGCCGAGGACGAACTCCGGACTCTGATCGAGCAGTACGCCGCGTGAGATGGACGGGGATATCCACGATCTCGTGATCGCCGGCTCCGGCGTCGCCGGGCTGTCTGCGGCGGTCTACGCCGCCCGCTCGGATCTGGAACCCCTCGTCCTCGAGGGCGACGAGCCGGGCGGCCAGCTCACGCTCACGACCGACGTCGAGAACTACCTCGGCTTCCCCGAGGGCGTCGGTGGGTTCGAACTCGTCCAGCGGGGTCGCGAACAGGCAGCGCGGTTCGGCGCGGAGTTCCAGATTGCGGCGATCGACGCCGCGTCGCTCGACGACCGGCCGTTCGAGCTGTCGCTCTCGACGGGCGAGCGCCTCCGAACCCGCTCGCTGATCGTCGCGACCGGCGCGAGCGCCCGGTGGGTCGGCGCCGACGGCGAGGAGCAGCTGATGGGCAACGGGCTCTCGACGTGCGCCACCTGCGACGCCGCGTTCCACCGCGGGAACGACGTGCTCGTGGTCGGCGGCGGCGACTCGGCGATGGAGGAGGCGCTGGTCCTGGCGAAGTTCGCCGACTCCGTGACGGTCGTCCACCGGCGAGCGGAACTGCGTGCCTCCGAGATCATGGCCCGGCGGGCCAGAGCACACGATGCGATCGAGTTCCGCTGGAACACCGAGCTGGTCGAACTCCGGGGTACCCCCGAAGATGGGGTCACCGGCGCGACGCTCGTCGCGCACCCGGACGGCTATCCCAGGGAGAACTACGAGGCCGGCGAGGACGTGGAGGTCCTCGACGTCGAAGTTGGGGGCGTCTTCTACGCCGTCGGTCACGTGCCGAACACGACGTTTCTCCGGGAGACGCCGGTGGAACTGGACGAGGACGGGCACGTTCGGACCGTCGTGACCACGACAACGACCCGCGAGGGTGTCTTCGCCGCCGGTGACGTGATGGATCGCCGCTATCGACAGGCGATCACCGCCGCCGGGACGGGGGCGCGGGCGGCGCTCGACGCCGAGGAGTGGCTGGCAGAACGAGAAGTCCACGGTCGCATCGAAGCACCGGCGTAGATACGCAGTCCCG
>SLIW01000378.1 GCA_007135435.1 Natronomonas sp. | reverse complement strand
AGGGTCTCGCTCACTCCGTTCGCTCACGGGTCGCTTCGCTCCCCGTTCGCGTCCATGAGGGTCTCGCTCACTCCGTTCGCTCCGACCCTCGCAGTCGCTCCGAACCGCGCACCGCTCGCTCATCCGGCGGTCGCCTCGCGCTGCTCGGCGACCGCCCGGCTCACGGGTCGTCGCTTCGCTCCTCCCCGTTCGCTATTCAGCGGTGGCCTCACGTCGTTCGGCCACCGCTCTCGCCTCCTCGACGCTCTTCCCCTCCCGCAGGACCGCCTCAACGAAGAACTCTCCCGCCTTGAACGACGACCGGACCAACGGTCCCGAGGCGCAGTAGACGAAGCCGAACTCCTCCTCCGCGACGCGCTTCCAGACGTCGAAGGTGTCGGGGTGGACGTACTCGAAGACCTCGAGGTGCGAGCGCGAGGGCTGGAGGTACTGCCCGAAGGTCACGATGTCCACGCCGACCTCCCGGAGGTCCGACAGCGTCTGGTAGACCTCGTGATCGTACTCGCCGACGCCGAGCATCAGGCTCGTCTTCGCGTAGGCATCGGCCTCCGCGGCGACCTGCTCGAGGACCGACAGCGACTGCTCGTAGCCGGCCCGACGGTCCCGCACCGGCCACTGGAGCCGGTCGACCGTCTCGACGTTGTGTGCGATCACGTCCGGGCCGGCGTCGACGATCCGCCGGACGTCGTCCGGGTCGCCCTGGAAGTCGGGGATGAGCGTCTCGACGAGGATGGAGGGGTCCCGGCGCTTGATCTCGCGGATGGTCTCGGCGAAGTGTGCCGAGCCGCCGTCCTCGAGGTCGTCCCGGTCGACCGAGGTGAGGACGACGTACTCCAGGCCGATCTCGGCGACGGCGGCGGCGACGTTCGCGGGCTCGTCGGGGTCCAGCGGCTCCATGCCGCCGGTGGCGACGTCACAGAAGTTGCAGCCCCGCGAGCAGCGATCGCCCAGCAGCATGAACGTCGCCGTCCCCGGCCCGTTCCGTCCGCTCCAGCAGTCGCCCAGGTTGGGGCAGTTCGCCTCCTCGCAGACCGTGTTGAGGTCCCGCTCGCGCAGCGTCCGCTTGATCGACGCGAACCGCTCGCCGCTCGGTGGCCGCATCCGCAGCCACTCGGGTTTGCGCTCGCGGCGACGGCTGGCCATGGGGATACCTTCGGGCGCCGCGCCAAAAACGTGCGGGTGGTCAGGGGTCCCCAGAGGGTAGCCAGGGGAGTTCCCTGGGGTGGCCCAGGCGATTCCCAGGGGATTCCGGGGGGTGGCCCGGGAGTGCACGACGTGCGGAGAAACACGCCTGTAGGTCAGATCGGACGGGCGGTCGAACGAACGGGCCGAACGAACGGGCCGAACGAGCGGCCCGAACGAGCGGCCCGAACGACGGAGCAGCTGGCCGGACCGCCGTAGATCAGGTGGTCTGTTTTCAGCCCCATCGACACGCCCTCCTGTAGTTTTCGTTCCATAGATAGTTATATTATATCGGATAGTATCCAAACGGTTTTATACTGGACAGGCAACGTTCCGGTGGATGGGGGCTCTGGACGTCTCCCCCGAGGACATCACGAGGGGGCCGATCCCGAGGACGCTCGTCGTCCTCGCGTTGCCGCTGCTCGCCCAGAACCTGGTCCACGTCCTCAACCAGCTCGTCGACACGTTCTGGCTGGGGCGCGTCGGCGAGGTGGAGGTCGCCGCCATCGGCCTCAACTTCCCGCTGATGGCGGTCATGTTCAGCGTGACGGCCGCGGCGACCGTCGGCACCCAGATCCTCGTCGCCCAGCGCGTCGGCGCCGACCAGGAGCGGGCCGCCCGCCGGCTGACCGTGAACGGCCTCCTCCTGGCGTTCGGCCTCGGGATCGTGCTCCTGGGGATCGTCCTCCTCGCCGGCGAGGGGGTCGTCGGGGCGCTCGGCGCCGGCCCGGAGGTCGGGCCGCTGGCGGTCGCCTACCTGGTCATCTTCGCCGCGTTCTTCCCGTTCGGCACCGCCGGCGACGCCCTCGAACGCGGGTTCGTCGGGTGGGGCGACACGCGCGCCGCGCTCTACATCAACGTCGTCGCCGTCGGGACGAACATCGTCCTCGACCCCTTCCTCATCCTCGGCCTCGGACCGTTCCCGCGCCTCGAGGTCCAGGGGGCGGCGCTGGCCACCGGGATCGGCTACCTGCTCGGCTTCGCCGCCGCGCTGGCGCTCGCCACGGGCCTCCGGAGCTCCCTGCAGTTGACGATGGCGGACCTCGCCCCGTCGCTCGCCGACCAGCGTGCCCTCCTCGACACCGGATCGCCGGTCTCCGGCCAGTTCCTGGCGGCGCAGACCGCGCGGGTGGCGATCATCGGCGTCGTCGCGACCGTCGGCGGGGCCGCGGGGCTCGCCGCCTACACCGTCGGCGCCCGCATCGCCACCGTGGCGTTCGTGCCCGCCACTGGCTTCGGCAACGCCGCGCAGTCAATGGTGGGGCAGAACCTGGGCGCCGACCGGCCCGACCGAGCCCACGGCACGATCCGCACCGGCGTCGCCATCGCCGGCGGCACGCTCTTCGTCGTCGGCGCGATCCAGTGGCTCGTCCCGGGGCTGCTGGCGGAGGTGTTCGTCCCCACGCTCACCGAGACCGGCTTCGCGCTCACCGTCGATTACCTCGAGATCCTCGCCTACAGCTACTGGGCGATGGGCGTCTCCGCCGTCCTCCTGGCGGCGTTCAACGGCGCCGCCCGGACCCGGACCGGCCTGGTCATCGACGCCCTGAAGTACTGGGGCATCCGCATCCCCGCGGCCGCCGCCGCGCTCCCAGCCGCCTACGTCGTGATCTGGGGGGTGCCCCTCGGCGGGCTGGACCTCGGCGTCCACGCCGTCTTCTGGGCGGTCACCGTCTCGAACGTGCTCACCGCCGTCGGCGTGGGCGCCTACTACTACCGGCGGCACGAACGGATGTTCCACAACGCGGCCACCGAGGCGTCCGAGGCGTCCGAGGCGGTCGCGGACTGATCGCCGGGGAGCTACTGAGGTGCGTGGGGTCGGTAGGGTAGCAGAGAGTAACTGATGAGATAGGAAGGCGGTTAATGGTATTAAATGGCTCTTAATGGTTTTCATTAGTGTTTAATGGTATCTGGGGGTCCTCGACGGTGCCAAGGGGTTCGGGGAGGCGACGGCCGGTCAGGGAGTAGCCACGTCGGTCAGTGGGGGTCAGCCGCGTCGTTCCTCGTCAGGATGGTCGTCGTCCGTCGGATCGACCGATCCCGGGGTCGAGCCGTCTGGCACATCGCCCCCCTCCACGGGTTCCTCCAGGCCCCCCTCCACGGGTTCCTCCACGCTCCCCTCCACGTCGTCGGCGGCCTCGCTCGCGGTGGCGAACGGCGCCTCGTCCGCCCGCGACCGATGGATCTTGAAGGGGCCGTCGGCGAACAGGTCCGGCTCGGGCCCGCGGTTCCGCTCGTCGCGCTCGAAGATATACGCGAAGAACCCGAAGAACGGGACGAGCAGCGCGATCGTCCCCCATTTGCGCTGGTTCATGCCGTTCCGCCCCGCGTCGTGGTAGGCGTACCACGCCATCCCGAGGTGCCACGCCAGGGGGATGCCGACGAGGATGCCGAGGAGGAACGGGTCCATGCGCGGGGTAGGGACCGATCGTACTAAACCCCTGGCGGGACCGATCGTAATCCGTCGTCTCCCCCACGTCGTGGTTCACCTCCCCTGGACCTGATCGAACCTTCCGCTCCCGCGAGTCCGGGGCGTTCCCGCCGCTAGTGCGAGCCCGAGGCAACCGACCCCCACCGCTACCGCGAGCCCGGGAACTCGTCGATCCGTTCGTGGACGTAGGCCGCCCACTCGTCGAGGGTCTCGTGCATCAGCTCGCGGGCCTCGTCGGGCGGCGTCGCGCGGTACTGGTAGACGTGGCCGCCGCTGTCGAGCAGCCGTCGGTGTCGGTCCGCCAGGCCCTTCTCGAGGAGCGTCGACAGCCCGCGGTTGACGTTGCTCCGGTCGCGGTCGACCTCGTCGGCGAGCTCGGCGACGGTGCTGTCCGGCGCGTCCAGCAGCTCGAGGTAGAGCCGCGCCTCGTGGTCCTGGACGCCGAAGACGCAGCGCAGCACCTCCTCGAATCCGGGCTCGGCGTCGAGCATCAGGTCGCGGAACCGCGAGGGGTCCGGGTCGGCTTCCATGGCGACCCATCGGCTCCCGCCGGAATAAAACCGTACCACGTGACCCGACGTCCACGAGTGGGAGGTCGGCCCCAGACTGCCACCACAGGCGGCTGGACGCGTGTGTGCCATTCGCACACTTCCCACGTAGATGTTTATCCCGTGATTCGGTCAGGGCAGCCATGGCGTCGAAGACACAGACGAGAACGGCGAGCAGGACGGAAGCGCTCGGGGGCAACTGGAAGGCCGGCGTCGTCGGCGGGCTGGCCGGCGCGCTCGTCTTCGGCGGCTTCATGGCCGCCATGACACCGATGGTGCTCGAGATGGGTATCCCCGCGATGTACGGCATCGCGGGACCGGCCGGGGCGATCGGCTTCGTCATCCACATGGCCCACGGGGCGATCCTCGGCGTCGTCTTCGCGGCCGTCGTGGGCGTCGGCGGGTTCGAACGGGCACCCGCCGTCCGGCAGGTCAGCGCCGGCGTGATCTACGGCCTGGTCATCTGGGTGCTCCTCGCGGTCCTCGTCATGCCCATCTGGCTCGGCGCGGTCGGTTTCCCCGGCGCGCCACCGCTCCCGAACATCGGCGTCGAGAGCCTCGTCGGCCACGCCGTCTACGGGGCCGTCCTCGGGGCCGTATACTACGCGCTGGAGGACCTGTAACGCCGTCGGCACCGTCGTGGCGACACCGGAACCGATCCCCACGGGGCGACGAGTGGATCGTGCGGTCCGACCGATGGACCGGTCGGTTCGACCAGTCGCGGGTTCCCTTATAAGGTAACCCTCAATTATATCGCCTAACTAAGGAGACGAGGTTCCTACGGTGACGCATGTCGGATCCCGAAGTGCCGCCCGATGAGCGGCGACGTGACGAACGGCCCCAGGAGGAGCGGCCACGGGAGGAGCGGCCACGGGAGGATCGCCCACCCGAGGAGCGGGAGCGAACGGAACGGGAGCGAAGACGCGCGGAACAGCGAGGGGCGATCGAGGAGTCTGTCGAGCTGATCGCCGCCTCCATGCTCCGCGTCGGGCTGCTCTTCCTCGGCGCCGTCATCGTCCTGTTCGCCGTCGGACAGCTCGTCGGGGTCGACCTGCTGGCGATGCTCTCGGAGGTGTTCGACACGCGGGAGGCCCGCTGGCTGACGGTCGCGTTCTTCGGACTCGTGCTGATCACGATGGCGCTCCGCGGGTTCCGGCGACGGTCGTCGGTGTGACCGGCCGACGCAGAACAGGGACGCCACCGGTCGGTGACCACCCGGGGATGCCGGCGATGCCCTCCCTTCCCTTCTTGAGACACGAGCGGTCCGGTACTGCCGTTGAGGCCGGGGCACAGTGACTGCCGAACAGGCTACCTGGTCCCGACCTGAACCGGGAGGACGCCGTCAACCGTCACGAGCGCCGCGCTCCGTGGCGGTCCGTCGTCCCTCCATCAGGGTATTTATACACGCTCGGGCCCGTATCTCAGCCATGAAGATTCTCCCGGACACGAGCGCGGTCATCGACGGCCGCGTCTCCGAGCGCGTCGAGTCCGAGGGCTTCGAGGGGACCGTCCTCGTCGCGGAGGCGGTCGTCGGCGAGCTGGAGGCGCAGGCCAACGACGGCCGCGACAGCGGCTGGGAGGGCCTCGCGGAGCTCCAGCGGCTCCTCGAGCTCGTCGAGGCCGGCGAACTCGAGGTCGAGTACGTCGGTCGCCGGCCGGACGCGATCGAGCGCCGCGACGCCGGCGAGGGGGAGATCGACGCGATCATCCGCGACCTCGCGGCGGAGCACGGCGCCACCCTCCTGACGAGCGACGTCGTCCAGAGCGAGGTCGCGAAGGCCAAGGGCCTCGCCGTCGAGTACATCGAGCCGAAGTCCCGCGACGTCGACCGCCTCGCCCTCGAGGAGTTCTTCGACGACGAGACGATGTCGGTCCACCTGAAGGCCGGCGTCCGCCCGATGGCCAAGCGGGGGGCGATCGGCGAGATGCACTACGAGGTGATCGACGACGTCGTCCTCGACGAGGAGACGATGCGCGAGTACGTCACCGACGTCATCGAGTCGGCCCGCGGCTCCTCCGAGGGGTTCATCGAGCTGTCCCACCCGGGGATGGACATCGTCCAGTTCCGCGACATCCGCGTCGCCGTCGCCCAGCCGCCGTTCTCCGACGGCATCGAGGTGACGGCCGTCCGGCCGATCGTCAAGACGGAGCTCGACGACTACGAGCACGCCGACGAGCTGCGCGCCCGCATCAGCGAGCGCCAGCGCGGTATCCTCATCTCCGGGGCGCCCGGCGCCGGCAAGTCGACGTTCGCCCAGGCCGTCGCGGAGTTCCTCCAGGCGTCGGACTTCGCGGTCAAGACGATGGAGAAGCCGCGCGACCTCCAGGTCGGCCCCGAGATCACCCAGTACACCGAGCTGGGCGGGTCGATGGAGAACACCGCCGACGCCCTGCTCATGGTACGGCCGGACTACACCATCTACGACGAGGTGCGCAAGACCTCCGACTTCGAGACGTTCGCGGACATGCGGCTGGCCGGCGTCGGGATGATCGGCGTCGTCCACGCCACCCGGGCGATCGACGCCCTCCAGCGGCTGGTCGGCCGGGTCGAGCTGGGGATGATCCCGCAGATCGTCGACACGGTCGTCTACATCGAGGACGGTCAGGTCCACACCGTCTACGACGTGAAGACCGAGGTGAAGGTGCCCCACGGCCTCGTCGAGGAGGACCTCGCGCGGCCGGTGATCGTCATCGAGGACTTCGAGACCGGGGCGCCCGCCTACGAGATCTACACGTTCAACCGCCAGGTCATCACCGTCCCGCTCGAGGGCGGCGAGGACGGCCACCGCGAGTCGGGCGTCGAGCGCGTCGCCAAGCAGGAGATCGAACGGGAGGTCCGCTCGGTCGCCCGCGGGCACGTCGACGTCGAGCTGAAGGGCGGCAACACCGCCGTCGTCTACGTCGAGGACGATGACATCTCCTACGTCATCGGCAAGGGCGGCGGCCGCATCACCCAGATCGAGGACCGCCTCGGCATCGACATCGACGTGCGCACGTTCTCTGACCGCCCGGGGGGCGCGTCGGGGGGCGCCGGTGCCGGTGCCGGTGCCGGTCGGGACGGCGGTGGGGGTGGCGGTGGTGGCGGTGGCGGCCAGCGGCGCGCCGGCGAGGTCGTCGTCCCAGAGGTGACGAACCGCCACGTCGTCATCCCGCTCGGCGACCACCACGGCGAGACCGTCGAGGTCCGCGCCGACGGCGACTACCTCTTTACCGCGACGGTCTCGCGGGGCGGCGAGATACAGGTCTCCCGCGGCTCGGCCATCGCCGAGGAGCTCGAGGCGGCCATCGATCACGGCAGGCAGGTCAGCGTCGTGCCGCAGTGACGGTCGCGGACGGGTAGCACCTCGGCGGAGGGAGGGCTCTCGGCGGGGGGAGGGCTCGAGCGCTCCGGGAGCTCCGAGGCGCCGCTGGCGAGATGCACAGCGACCAGCGGCGCTCCCGACCGTCGACCGATTTCGGCGCGTCGTGCTCGTACCAAACGCTAAACCGGGGGACCCCGAGAGGAGGGTATGGAACTGGTCACGCTCGGGGGCGCGGCGCTCCGGCTGTCGCCGCCGGGGAACGAACGGCTCGAGACGGCGGGCCAGCTCGACGTCCACGTCACGGGGCCGGAGTGCAACGCCGCGATCGCCGCCGACCGACTCGGCGCGTCGGCGGCCTGGATCTCCCGGCTGGCGGACGATCCGGTCGGGCGTCGGGTCGTCTCGGAGCTCCGGGGCAAGGACGTGGAGGTGATCGCGGAGGTCGCCGACAGCCGGCAGGGGCTCTCCTTCTTCGAACGTGGCTCGCGGCCACGTGAGAGCGACCGCGTCGACGACCTCGAGGGGGCGGCGGTCCGGGAGCTGACGATGGAGTCCCTCCCGACCGATCCCGTCGAGCGCGCCGACGCCGCCTACGTCACGTCGGTGACCCCCACGGCGTCCCGCGACCTGGCGGCGACGACGGCGAAGTTCCTCAAGACCGCCGCGGACGCGGCCACCACCACCGTCCTCGGCGTCCTCGAGGGGGGCGCGGGCAGCGACGTCGACCCCGAGGTGGTCCGCGACACCCTCGAGGGGCTCTTCCCCGTCGTCGACGTCCTCGTGGCCGAGGAGGCGGCCGTCGAGGCGATCTTCGACCGGAGCGGCGAGCCCTCGAGCGTCACCCACGCGCTGGCCAGCGAGTACGACTTCGAGACGGTCGCCCTCCACCGCGAACGGACCGCCGCGGCCTGGCACGCCTCGAAGGTCGACGAGTTCGTCCTTCCGGAGGTGGACGTCGTCGACGAGACTGGCGCCGCCGACGCCTTCGCGGGCGCGTTCGTCGTCTCGCTGGCCGACGACGACGTCGACGACGCCCTCCGGCGGGCGATCGCCGCCGACGCGCTCGTGCGGACGACCCCCGGCCCGACCCCGGTCTTCACCGAGGGAGAGATCGAGCAGCTCGCCGAGACCCTGGAGCGGCCGTAGGTATCCGTTTTTTACTTCGTTAGGTTTCTTCGGGCGACCCACTGTGTCACGGTGCGAATCTCATTAGACGTGCTATCGTAGCTGGTTCTTCCTCATCAGAAATAGACACACATT
>SLIW01000528.1 GCA_007135435.1 Natronomonas sp. | reverse complement strand
TGTCAACTACCTTGAAGTATATCAAATGATAAATAAGGTTATTGGTACTAACGTTGACTGTTACCACCTAGGGGGTGGATCACGCATATCAGTCGAATGAGACGCGACCGACACAGCGGGTCGAGGACGAACAGGAGTTGAATGCTGAGAAGCTTGAGAGAACACCAATACAGCGGATTTGGGAAACAGCGACCATGAGCACCGACACTACCCCGTCCGACAGTGTATTACGCAGAACCGTCCTGAAAATCACCGCAGTCACCGCGGGCACGCTCGGCTTGATCACACCCGCGTCCGCCAGCGAGTATACCGGAGACGACTACCAGGACGAGGAGGGAGAGGAGGCGCCTGTTGATGAATCCAACGTGGACGAACCTGTGGGGTTCGAGGCCGAAATGATCGCCCCGTACGCACCCTTCCCCGACAATATGTCTATGACGTTTACCCTCACCTTCGCCGAGGACCACGAGGGGGCCCCAATCACGGTCTGTCTCGAAGACGCGTCGACTACCGCCTTCATTGAAGCACGGTGGGAACCAGGCGGGACGGTCGGCTGGCACACCCACCCGGGGCCAGTCATCGTCAACATCGTGGAAGGTGAACTCGAACTCGTTTGGGAGCGCGATTGTGTGCCACGCACCTACAGCGCAGGTGAAACGTTCTTCGATGCCTCTGGCGAGATTCACACCGCAACCAACCCGAGTGAGACCGAGGACACCGTGGCATATGCCGCGTTCCTCGGCGTCCCCGACGGAGCACCGCTGACAGAACATGTTGAGCCAGTGGACTGCTGACGGTGCAGTTCAATTTTTTGATCGGACACGAACAGGGAACTTCTGGAGTTCGAACAAGAGCCAGAGCTCCTCGATTCCTCTCTCAAGTCGAAGTTCTCGACTGCTGGACTGATGGGTCTACAGACTGTACTGACCGAACACCAGCCTTCCCAGATTGGCTCTCAGTCTATGCAACACACGCGCCCTGTATCTCGCACAGCTTTGGCGATCTATCGAATTATCGTCAAAAAAGAGCTGTTGGATACAGCGGGTGAGTGCAGTATGACGATATGGTTCACTCCCCTTCAGGATTTACTGCATCAGCTGCGCTGTGGAGTGGTCATGTTGTCCGCCGCTCCGTATGTCATGAATGAATGATACCCCTCGACACCTGATGGATTACTGGCGCAATTTGATCGGATGATGAAGCGCGTGACCCTATGGGTTAGCTTCTACCACGATAAAGGTTAACATGAAAGGGGTCGAACGTTACGTGAGCATTCTTCACGACGAGCGGCGGGCAGGGAGTGGGGCGCTTGTGACGAATGTTCCGAATCCGAGAGGCTAGCCATGACCGATACACCACAAGACAGCAAGACAGTGTTGCAACAGAACAAGGAAATCGTTGCGCGTTGGGTTTCAGAGTACTGGGATGCGGGGGACCCGAGCGTCGTCGACGAACTCGCAACGGAAGACATACGGGTCCACTACCCGCTGGGTGGTGAGTCACGAGGGCGCGAAGCGGTCAAGAATCGCATCATCGGTTTCAAGGAGATGTTCCCGGAAGGGGGCTTCGATATAACCGATGAGCTGATCGCCGAGGGGGACCGGGTGGCCGCCTGCTACGAGGGCGCGGGAACGCACACTGGACCATCGTGGGAACTGCCGATGGGCACTGTCCCGGAGTCATCCGGCAGGTCGGTGAGTTACACCGGGATAGCGGTCTACCGAGTCCACGACGGCAAGATCGCCAGCGAGTACGGAGAGGGTGACTACCTTGGCATGGTGCAACAGCTCGGCCTCATTGACCCGCCGGGTGAGTAGTGCGGTCCCTCCCCATCGTTTCCCGCGAGCGCGTCGAAGACCAGGATACAGCAGCAACCGATAGCGGGACCACCATGCGACTGTCAGAATCCGAGTAACCGATACAGCGGATGAGGTCAACAAGCCGACTTCGCTCGTTCCGGACAATCTGCACTGGATCAGCCAGTCAGTAGACGCGCAGACGTATCATATCAAACAGTTGTGGGACAACGTATTTCGATAGTGGCGGAAAACGAGACGCATGAATATCGCGGTCATCGGTGCAGGCGCGCTCGGCTGTCTGTTCGGCGGCCGTCTCGCTTCCGCCGGTCACGACGTGTGGCTCCTCCACCGCCGGGAGCAGACCGCCAGCACCCTCTCGACGGCTGGGATTACCATTCACCAATCCGGAGCGGCACCGCTGGCGGCCGAGATCAGCGCGACGACGACAGCCAGTGACGTGGGAACCGCTGACCTGGTTCTCGTCCTCGTTCGGGCCCACCAGACGCGGACGGCACTGGCCGAGCATGCAGCGTGTATCGGCTCGGAGACATCGGTGCTATCGCTGCAGAACGGCCTCCGCAATTACGACTATCTGCTCGATCAGGTCAGACACGAAAGGGCGTTCTGTGGGGTCACCTACGAAGCGGCGATCACGGAGGAGCCGGGCACCGTCATCCACACCTCGACCGGTTCGACGACGTTCGGTGGCGGCCGCGCAGGGGCCCGCACGACGATTCGGGAGACGCTCGCGGAGGCGGGATTCGATGTCGATGCCGTCGCCGATCCACGCCCGGTCATCTGGGAGAAGGGCGCTCTCGTCGGGGCAACAGCACCCGTGCTGACGCTGACAGGTTGTCCGGTGACACAGCTGCCCACCGACCGCCTTGCCGGAGTCGTGACACCCCTCCTGACGGAGGCTGCCCGCGTCGCCACCAGCCGAGGGATCGACATCGACGTGGAGACGATACAGCAAACGATCGCGTCGATGGCCGATTCACACGCCGAGCACCGCGTGAGTATGGCCCAGGATATCGAGCATGGGCGACGAACAGAGATCGACGAATTGAACGGCGTGATCATCGACCTGGCGGAGACTGCAGGCATTGCAGTCCCCGCAAACAGACACGTGACGGCGCTCGTTCACGGTGTCGAGCAGTGTTCGTGACGGAGGTCGACACCGCAGGGAAGGATCGAGTTGCCTGACGGAACGCGATTCGCTCACAGGATTGCAGCCGTTTCAGGAACTCAGCGGACGCATCCACGAGTGTGGGTACCGTGAAACCCGGCGGACACCATTTATATAATATAGTAGATAATACGGAGGCGTAGACGTCCCACGTCCCGCCGACAAAATATGTCGATGTAGGTATCGAAATTTCGTTCTATAACCTATATTGCCGAAGCGTATTTCTATATTTCTGGTTATAGAAGGGTATTTCTGCTGATATTTATCGTCTCCCGGTCCGAGTGAAGGCCCAGAGGTCCGATGGCGACCAAAGAACCGACGGAACGGCTGATTCGCGCTGCAGACGACCACCTGGAGGCGTTCCGGAACCGCCAGTGGCCGTCGTGGCCCGGCCTCCCCGTCCGGCGGACGGTCCTTGTGCGGCTCTCGGTGCTGGCCGGCTTCGGCATCATGGCGTTCTATGGAGACACCCTCGTCCATGGGAGGGTCGGGCAGGCGCTCGCGATCGTTGGCGTTATGGGAATCATCGTCACACTGCCGGCCGTCTTCGTCGGTCGCGATCCCTCGCGAAGCGTCTTCCCGGTGCTGCTCCCGGTCCGGGGACAGCTCCCCATGGGGAACATGAGCGACCTGCGGCCGACCGGTCGGGCTCCGGCGAGTCGCGGAAAGACCGACCGGGGCGGTGCCCGCGCCTGGATCGACCGCCTGCGGGACCGCGATGGTGGGGACGCAACACCGGGGAGTCGGGACATCACCGTCCCTGGCCCCGTCAAGGGACTCCAACGTGCCGTGTTGGCGGTCTCCGATGTCCAGCGGGCCCGCTCGTTCTACGAGGAGGTGCTGGGATGTCGACCGGTCGACCCGGTCGCCGATGACGCAGACGTGGAAGATGGCCTCGTGTTGGCCGTCGGCGACGGGCGTGTGACGCTCGCAGACCGCCCGAACGCGACCCCTGACGTGGTCGACCCCGACGCCGAACCGTGTCTGGCCATCAGGGCGACCGACGACCACATCTCGACCGTCCGGGAGCGGCTCAGCGACCAGGGCGTCCAGGTCCGGGACGTGGGTGCGGCCCTCCGCTTTCCGGATCCGGACGGGAACATCCTCGAGCTGACGCCGACCACCCGATCGTAACGACGGGGGGGCAGCGGGTGCCCTCGCAGTCGTGGATTCGTCGGCAATCGATCTCGCTTGCGTCGTTAGGGGAATTCGCTCATGTCATGTGTGTCTGATATCCTGCCAGGTGCTCATGGAACCGAATGCGGGGGGCGACAGGTCCGATATCGGCGATGCGCACGCTACAGCGCCACCGTATTGGCGCCAGTCCGGCAATCCGGCGAGCACACGAACGGATACGTCTCTATCCGCCGCGTGAACTGCTCGGGACCCGCTCCCGCCGCTCCGGCCCGGACACACCGATCAGTTGTCGCGCTCCGATGCCACCTCACTATCGGGGTCGTCTCGCCCCCGGGTCAGCCCGGTCTCGACCACCTCGAGGTCATCGTTCACCGTCACCGTGAGCGTATCGCCGTCGGCGGTGAACGTGAATCGGCCCACGAACGGCTCCCTCGAGAGGATTTCCTCCTCGTAGTCCGAGTGGACCCGCTGGACGTCAGCGATCGACGTCGGTGCTATCGGGCTGTGGCCGTGATTGGCGAGGATTGCCAGCATCGCGGGGTGGCTGTTGAACGCGATTGGAAGCGTGCCACGTCCCTCGAAGATACAGGACGGACACCGAAATACGAGCCGCGCGGCGTGGCGGACGCCGCACTCCTCGCAGAGTCCGTCGGCCGTGTCGATTCCGGGAGCGTCGTGGCTCATACAGAGGTCCACCTCCCGCTCCAGTGGTGCCGAACACCGTGGACAGATGCCCGCACCGACGGCATACATGCTCAGAACCTGCCATGTAAACGCCGCGCGGGCAGCCTCGTCGACAGACCGCCCCTGGAGGCCCGCTGGTGGCAACGAGAGCCTCCCTAGTTTCCCCTCCTGGGACCCCCACATCCCGGGGCATTCCGTGCAGTACCGCTCAAGGCGTTCCTGATAGTAGCGAACCTCGACCGGCGCCCCACAGAAGTAACACGACTGATCCACCGTGGTCCGGTCGACCACCGGCGCCGAGGTGACCGTCCCGGCGAGGACCGCCTCGACGATCCGCTCGCCGGCGCGGGTGAGCTCGTAGTACTCGTCGGTCTTTCGGACGAAGTGGTCGGTCAACCTGTTGAGGTGGTAGTTGAACCGCCCCGGGTCGCGGACGCCCACCCGCTCACGGAGGTCGGTGAAGGGCAACCGCTCACCGGCCTCCCCCAGTGCCTGCAGGATTCCGATGCGCGTCTCGTCGCCCACCACGGCGAACGCCTCCTCTGGCGCCAGTGTGGTGTAGCCCCCCGTGTCAACACCTGGCATACGTGTGGGAAGGCGGTTGGGTACAATAAATCCCCGGATATGGCGGGTATTGCCCACCGTTTATCGGCGTGACACGGAAACGGCTGGGCACTTATGGCCGACGATGACTTGTCTTTCATGTCGATGTGACAAGGAGCGTGTTCCGATTTAATGTTTGGTAGCCACGATGCAACCGTTCAGTGACCGATTGCTGAGAGATATCGAGTTCATCGGCGATATCACATCAACTAGCTCGATGTTCCTAACGAACCACGATTACTGGAACCGGGGAACGACGGATGACTGACTCCGCCACACTGCCAAGCAACAGGCGAGAGACACCAGATCGCCCGTGGCTTCCCATCACGATTTGGTCGACATCGTTTTCGGATACAAATTCGAAAATCTTTCGTGCTGGTTTGCCGGTTTCTACCTCGGTCTCAATGATTGTCGAATCGGGGACGCCGGCTTCGTGAAGACGGTCTTTTGCTTGGTCACAGAGTGTCGTCCCGCGTTCGATTGCCTCGCCCAACACGCCTTGGCTGTAATATCCACCTTCCGTCCTACCGTACATATCTTCGACTGGATCATAGACGTGCAGTACATTTCATCCGAGAGTCAGAGTAACGGAACAGCCCTTTTCCGGCGTACGTTCAATCCGCAGCTGGAGTGCGTAGATAAACCAGCGCAGATACTCCGAAACTAACGACCCCTTCGTGATGGATACAGCCTCTGGGCCTTGATTAGACCCACGCGTTTTCTACCAACTAATAAATAGATCGAGGGAACTGTCCCTGTATCGAAATTCAGTCGTTGAAATGTCTACGGGGCGTACGCATCAAATGTCTACTGAAACATATTCGAGTGAAGCTGCACTCTGATTATCGTGGCTGAACGTTACGCACGCAGAACTGAGTGTCATATCCCGGTTATATTCGACTGGAATGTAACGATCAGCCACTGGATGGTGTACGATGGAGCGAACCGACCCACGACCTATCACAATAACTGAGGAAAGCGATTGGACGAATTCGCCGGATTTGATTAGAACCTATTGCTCCGTCCTCTGCGAGTCGGTGACCTCTCGTGACCCACGACGATTCGACTATATGCTCGTAATCCGCCCTCGAAGATTTCCGTACCCCCAAGGATGTTAATATCGATCTCCGGGTGACCCGTAGGAGAAGAGAACTGGATGAGAATCCTGGTGGAGTCTCGATTGGTTTTGCACACCTAGTCAACTATAAGGAACGACAAAATTAATTACCAATCGAGGGGCAGATATAGTTCAGAATATCTGGTTCGTTGATTGAGGCGAAGGCTGACGAGAGCGTCCCCTTCAGGGTTTCCAAATCCTCGATAAATCGGTACCTGTACCAGGATTTGAACTGGTTCCAGCATTGCTCGACAGGGTTCAATTCGGGCAGTCGTGGTGGGAAATACCAGACTTGGAGTGTGTCGTTCCGAACGCAGGTAATCGACGTGTCGTCGACGTATTCGACTGACCGCTCGCCGCTAACGAACTCCCAGAGATCCTTTGCGTAGAAGTACCGAGCTCGGTCGAGGATGACGATCAACTTCTCTCCAAACTCCTCGACGAGAGCTCGCAGTAACTTGATTCCATGTTCGGCAGTCAGATACTCCTCGGTTGAGAGATACAGGCTTTCGCCATCGTGGGTGACCGCACCGAGGGTGGTGACTTTCGTTCGTGCGTTCCAAACCGGCCGACGTGGATCCGATCCGATAGGATACCAGCCGCGTCGATCGATCGTTCCGACGTATTTCGAGGACTGATCGACGGCGACGAACGTCCACCCCTCCCGAAGCAAGTCAGTTTTTTTGAACCGTGTCCCGGAACTCAGTTTCGTCTTCGGGATCTGCCCGGTAGTGCTGAGGTCGAGCCGCTCGATAGGAGAGCCCGGCTTCATCCAGCAATCGGTAGACGTGCCGAAGCGAGTATTCGACGCCGTACTCCCCCTTGAGGTGATGGTGTGCCAAAACTGGATACCAACTGTGTTGGTCGTACCCGAGTTCTTCGGGCGAGTGCTGCAGATCGGCGAGGAAGTCCGCCTTCTCCTCATCCGAGAGTTTCGCCGGCCGCCCGGATCGCTCATCATCGTATGGCGCTTCCTCGAGTGGCCGATCCGTAAATCGATCCAACCAGTTCCGGATGGTCTTCTCGGTCACATTGTGACGCTCCGCCAGC
The DNA here is from genome assembly GCA_007135435.1 of Natronomonas sp. Taxonomy (GTDB): domain Archaea; phylum Halobacteriota; class Halobacteria; order Halobacteriales; family Haloarculaceae; genus Natronomonas. Next base: position 1,190 of record SLIW01000528.1, on the reverse strand, counting down.
TCTTCGAGTGTAGCGCCCTGTTTCCGCCCGATTGCAGCGAGAACCCGTTGGGTCGGCACGTTTCCCTCAGTTCGGTCGAGTTGCTCGTGGAGCTCGTCGAGGCGAAGATGATCGACTCGTCCCATATGGAATCATAGAGCTAGACTGGTAAATACTTTAGTCAATCCTTATAGCACTCTGCATTCCCGCTAGTCATATGCCACCGTCTGGGCGTTCGTTTCCTGGCCCCAGCGAGAACCAACGCCTACGGCTCACTGTGCGTTTCTGCGGATGAAGCCCCGTGTCGCTTCCATGTACTCGTCGGGGTACGTCGTATGAGGTATGTGACCGGCACCCTCGAACTGCATAACCTCGACAGCGGGCAGCGCATCGGCGAGTCTCGACACCACCCCGGCATACGTGGGAGGACTCTCGCTCCCCGTCGTCAGCATCACGGGTCGGTGAAAATCCGCGAGCCACCCCGGGTCGAAGGCGTACTGGTCCGGATCCCTCGCCTCGTCCAGGAACGCCGGGGCGTTCTCGACCAAGGTCGCCCGGAGATATGGAGGGAGCTGCGACCAACTCCCGGGCCCGAGTTCAAACTCGATGAACTGCTTGGCGCCGCCCTCGTGGTCCCCGGAAGCGATGAGGTCGGCGACGTTCGCCGTCATCTTCTCGTCCTCCTCGACGAGCGGGGCCAGGTCCGGATCATCGGAGATGACGTCGAATAGTGGCGGCTCGTGGGCGATCACGCCGTGCAAGAGCTCGCCGTGCTCGGCGGCCAGTCGCAGCGCGATCGAGGCACCGAACGAGTTCCCCACCACCCAGGCGGTATCCAGCCCCAGCCGCTCGATCAGCTCGGCCAGGTCATCGACGTCCTCGTGGATGCTTCCCTGTCCGGGCGGACGCTCGCTCTGGCTGTGGCCGCGGCGGTCGTAGGCCACGACGTGGAACGACTCGGCCAACGCTGGAACGACGTCATCCCAGTCGTGGTGCGAGCTCCAGGCTCCATGGACGAGCACGAGCGGTGGCCCGCTCCCGCTCCGTCTGTAGGCAATCTCGGTCCCATCCGGGACCGTGACGGTTTCCATTTCCGTCCCTTCGTCCGGTGGTGTTGCTTCGGGCATAGGTCCGTCCACCCTTGTCTAACTGTGAAAACTATTCACATAGCGTTATCTACTGACAAATCTGCACAGTCTGAAAAAAGAGTA